>JACCVA010000071.1 GCA_013698435.1 Nocardioidaceae bacterium
GGTTGAGACCGGCATGGGTGACGCCGGGACGGCCTCAGCCGAGGCGGTTGACCATCGAGTGGGCGGCGCGCAGCAGGTAGTCGCGCAGCAGCAGGTCGTGCGTCTCGTCGAGCCGGATGCCGTCGACGGCGGCCATCATGTGGGTGAGCCAACGGTCGCGCTGGTCGGGAGTGACGGCGTAGGGCGCGTGCCTCATCCGCAGCCGGGGATGGCCGCGCTGCTCGGAGTAGGTGGTCGGGCCCCCCCAGTACTGCTCCAGGAAGCCGAGGAGCCGCTCCTCGGCGGGCCCGAGGTCCTCCTCGGGGTAGATCGCGCGGAGGTAAGGGTCGCTGGCGACACCGGCGTAGAAGCGCGAAACGATGCGCACGAACGTCTCGTGACCCCCTACCGCGTCGTAGAAGGACCGCTGCTGCGAAGTCGTCACGCGCCCATTGTCTCAAGCCCGTCATGCGCCGCGGGTAGCGCCTGGACCAGCGAGGCATGATGGGAGGCTGCACATCCCACAAATCAGGAGGACGCATGGCCGCAACAACCCGCAGCGCCAACGCACATTGGGAAGGTTCGCTGATGGAGGGCGCTGGGAGCGTCAGCCTCGAGTCGTCCCACGTCGGCACGTTCGACGTCACGTGGGCGTCGCGAGCCGAGACGCCGGAGGGGCGGACCAGCCCAGAGGAGCTGATCGCCGCCGCCCACTCGACCTGCTTCAGCATGGCGCTGTCGCACGGTCTTGCCGGCGCCGGTACGCCGCCGCAGGCCATCGACACCTCAGCCGACGTCGACTTCGTCCCCGGGACCGGGATCACCGAGATCCGGCTCACCGTGCGGGGGAAGGTCGACGGCCTGAGCAACGACGACTTCGTCGCCGCTGCCGAGGACGCGAAGAAGAACTGCCCGGTGTCGCAGGCCCTGACAGGTACGTCGATCTCGCTGGACGCCGCTCTCACGGAGTAGCGGACGCGGGCTGCTCAGGTCAGCCGATCGGAGGGTCGTCAGTCGTGGACTGGCGACCCTTTGCCTCGGCCGGAGTCGGCTCCGTCGGCGCCGGCTCGGCGGGTGCCGGATGGTGCGGATCGGTGCGGTTCCACACGACCCGTTGCTGCAACGGGATCTCGATGCCTTCGGTGTCGAAGCGCTGCTTGATCCGCTCGCGCATCTCCCGCGCGACCCCCCACTGCTCCAGCGGCGCCGTCTTGAGGACGACGCGCACGACCACACCGTCGGGGTCCCAGCGCTCGACCCCCCAGACCTCGGGCTCCTCGAGGATGTCCGGCCGGTACTCGGCGTCCTCCCACAGGTCGTGCGCGACGTCGGCCAGCACGGCGCGCACCCGATCGAGGTCCTCGGAGTACGCCACCGGGATGTCGAGGACGGTGCGGGCCCAGTTCTGACTCATGTTGCCGACGGCCAGGATCTCGCCGTTGCGGACGTACCAGACGGTGCCGTTGACGTCGCGCAACCGCGTCACGCGCAGCCCCACGGCCTCGATCGTGCCGGTCGCCGGGCCGAGGTCCACGACGTCACCTACGCCGTACTGGTCCTCGAGGATCATGAAGATGCCGCTGAGGAAGTCCTTGACGAGGCTCTGCGCGCCGAACCCGAGCGCGACGCCCAAGATGCCGGCACTCGCGATGAGCGGCGCTATGTTGTAGCCGAGCTCGGCCACCACCATGAACAGCACCACAGAGGCGATTACCCCGGTGGAGATGCTCTTGAGCAGACCTCCCATCGTGTCGGCACGCTGCTGACGGCGCTCGGCGACACCGGCGGTGCGCTCGAGGAACGCCTGCGGCACCTTGCCTCGGGCGAGCACGCCCGGCAACGCCCCCACCGCGGCTCGGCCGGTGAGGCGGTCGATCAGGCGGTGCAGCAGCCACCGGACGATGATGCCGATCACTACCAGGAACAAGATGGCGGCTGGCTTGGCGAGGAGCCAGTTCGACGCCTTGGCGAGCCACTCGTTGTCGGTCGTCCTCAGCACGAGTGCGCACAGATCGTCGCCGGTGGAGCAGGGGGAGGTGTCAGCCACGAAGGTCCTTGCCAGTCGAGGGGACGTCGGTGCACCCATGACGGTACACAGGTCGGCTGCGCAGTAATCTGTGCCCGTGAACCTTGCCGACCCGCCAACGACGTGGGTGGACCCCGCTCCGATCTCGACGCTGCATGCGCTGCTGTTCTTCGGAGGAATACCACTTCTCATCATCGCCGCCATCACGCTGCTGGTGATGGCGCCGTCGCTGGCCAAGGGCCCGCGCTACCGGCCGGGTCAGGACTGGGACGTCGAGCCGTACTGGTTTCACGGCCCCGGCGTCGAGGCGCCCGACGCCCAGAACCGGGCCATCACCTCCGGTCAGCGGCAGGGATCCGAGCAGCTGGGCGGCGCCAGTGGCCGCTGGTGAGGCGTTCACCGCGCTGCAGCGGCGAGAGATCGACAAGGCGATCGGTGACGCCGAGAGCGTCTCCGGCCATGCGTACTCCGTGTACGTGGGTGCTGCTGACGGAGCTGCCCGCCAGCACGCCGAGGCCCTGCACCAGCAGCTGGAGCACCCTGACGACAGCATCCTTGTCCACGTCGACCCACGGGGTCGCACGATCGAGGTCGTCACCGGCGCGCGGGCGGCCACGTGCCTGGACAGTCGGCTGGCCGGGCTGGCTGTGCTGACCATGCAGTCGGCGTTCGCCACCGGAGACCTCACCCGCGGACTGGTCGCCGGCCTGCAGCAGCTCGCGGCGCTGTCGCGGCGACAGTCTCCGTTGCATACCGACACTCCCTGACGCGCCACCCTGCCCGCGGCGCTGACCTCAGTGGTCTTCGCCGGGAGTCGCAGGAATGTGCATGTCCGCTTCGGCGCGTCTCGTGCTGGACTTTCCCTCAATTAGCGGGAGCAGGCCCGGGAGGGGATTGAGGTGGCTCAGACCGGTTTACGCCGAGGGACCAGTGGTCAGCGACCGGCGTCGCAGCGCTGCGCTGCGAGCGCCCGCGCCACGTCGTCACGGCCTTCGCCGACCAGCCGACGAGCTGCCGGGTTGGCGCTCGACGACTCGAGCCAGGCGTCGGTGATGTCGAGCGTCTGCTGGGTGGCGACCTCACGCGGGAACATGTAGCTGAGCACCGTGGAGGCGTTGTGCACGCCGCGGGTGTCCCAGATCGTCTCGGCCGTCGCCAGGTAGCGCTCGAGGTACGGCGCCAGGACGCCTTCCTGCCCGGGCTGGTTGAAACTGAGGGCGATGCTGCGCATCGTCTCGTTCGGGATGTCGTCTCGGTCGACGGCGTCGGTCCAGGCACGCTCCTTCGCCGCGGCCGTCGGCATCGACGCCCGTGCGGACGCCGCGTGCTCCTGTCCGGCGATCGTGTTGTCGCGCTCGAGCTCCTTGTCGACAGCCTCGTCACCGGCGCGGCCCTCACGGGTGAGGCCGCTGAGGAGCAGCCAGCGCAGGTCGGTGTCGACAACCAGGCCGTCGAGAGTGACCGAGCCGTCCAGCAGCCCGTCGAGGAGGTCGAGCGAAGAGCCGCTGTGTGCGGCCTGGGCCAGCCCACGGATGAACGCGAGCTGCTCATCGCTGCCCGGGGAGGCCGAGTGGAGCAGCTTCGTCAGGCCGGACTCCCAGCGTGCCCGGACCGCCTCGCGGTTCTCCGGAGCCGTGTACTGCGACGCGGCCTGACCCGTCCTGGCCACGAGGGAGCGGACCGCGAAGTGGTCGGTCTCCAGCGGAAGTCCGCGCAGCACGAGCTCGACCCAGTCGGAGGCCCGCATCTCGGCGTCCCTCGTCATGTCCCACGCCGCGCCCCACGACAGCGCCCGCGGGAGCGACTCGGTGAACGTGTCGATGTGGTTGACCAAAGTGGCGAGCGAGCGCTCGTCGAGACGCACCTTGGCGTACGTCAGGTCGCCGTCGTTGAGCAGCACCAGGTCCGGCTGCTGGACGCCGACGAGCTCCGGCACCTCGGTGTCCTCCTCTGAGACGTCGATCTCGACCACGGACTGGCGCACCAGTCCGTCGCCGGTGAGGTCGTAGAGGCCGATGGCGAGCCGGTGACGGCGCAAGGTCGGGAACTCCGGATGAGCGGTCTGGTGGACGACGAACGAGCTGAACGCGCCCCGGTCGTCGACCGCGAAGACCGGCCGAACGGTGTTGACCCCGGAAGTCTGCAGCCACTCCTTGGCCCACGAGCCGAGCTCGCGACCGGACGACTCCTCGAGAGCCCCGAGCAGGTCGGTGAGCTCACTGTTGCCGTACGCGTGCCGAGCGAAGTAGGTGCGGAGCCCAGCAAGGAACTCGGCCTGGCCGACCCACGCCACCAGCTGGCGCAGGGCGGAAGCCCCTTTGGCGTAAGTGATCCCGTCGAAGTTGACCTCGACGGCGTCGAGGTCATAGTTGTCGGCGGCGATCGGGTGCGTCGACGGGAGCTGGTCCTGCCGGTACGCCCAGGTCTTGCGTGCGTTGCAGAAGTTGGTCCACGCGTCGTCGTACTGCGTCGCGTCGGTCGCGGCCTGGTGTGACGCCCACTCGGCGAACGACTCGTTGAGCCAGAGGTCGTCCCACCACTTCATCGTGACCAGGTCGCCGAACCACATGTGCGCCATCTCGTGCAGCACAGTGTTGGCCCTGCCCTGGTAGGCGGCCCGGGTCTGCCGGCTGCGGTAGATGTACTCGTCGCGGAACGTCACACAGCCGGCGTTCTCCATCGCGCCCATGTTGTACTCCGGCACGAAGAGCTGGTCGTACTTGCCGAACGGGTAGGCCATGTCGAAGGCGTCTTCGAAGTACATGAAGCCCTGCTTGGTGACCTCGAAGATGTCGTCTTGGTCAAGGTGTGGCAGCAACGACTCACGGACGAAGATGCCGAGCGGGATGTCGCCGCGCTTCCCGTGATAGGTGTCGCGGACGACCGCGTACTCTCCGGCGACGAGCGCGGTGATGTACGTCGACATCGGCAGTGTCTGCTCGAAGTGCCACACCGAGGTGCCCAGCCCGAGATCCTCGGGCTCCGGCGTGGGTGAGTTCGAGACGACCTGCCAGTGCGACGGCGCGGTCACGTGGAACGTGAAGCGGCCCTTCAGGTCGGGCTGCTCGAAGGTGGTGTAGACCCGCCGGGCGTCGGGAACCTCGAACTGTGTGTAGAGGTAGACGAGCTTGTCGGCCGGGTCGACGAAGCGATGCAGGCCTTCACCGCTGTGGCTGTAGGGGCAGTCAGCGACGACACGCAGCTCGTTGTCGGCTTGCAGGTCGGTCAGCTCGATCCGGTTGTCGGCGTACGCCGAGAGGTCGCTCGACCGGCCGTTGAGAGTGATCTCCCGGACGCTGGCGTCGACGAGGTCGGCGAAGGAGGTGGCACCTGGCTCGCTGCACAAGAAACGAATCACCGTCGTGGAACGAAACGTCGCCTCGGACGTGGTGAGGTCGAGGGCGATGTCGTAGGTGTCGACCTCGACCAGTCGCGCCCGGTGGGCGGCCTCGTCACGGGTCAGGTTGATTCCGGGCATACGCAATATCCTGTCATGCGGGTGGGGGGAATGTTGCGGCGCGCTGTCGACTTGTCATGAAGTTGAGAGCAACAGCGTCCACCGCGCAAACCGAGGAGCCACATGACTGCCGAAACCCGCGCCACCGCTGACTTCTGGTTCGACCCGCTTTGCCCCTGGGCCTGGATCGCCTCCCGTTGGATGAAGGAGGTCGAGCAAGTGCGAGACGTGGACACCAACTTCCACCTCATGAGCTTGGCGTACCTCAACGCCGACAAGGACATCTCCGAGGACTACCGCAAGAGCCTCACCTACGGTCCCGTCCGCGTCTGTCAGGCCGCAGCCGAGGCGCACGGCGACGAGGTGCTCGACCGTCTCTACACCGAGCTCGGCACCCGCTTCCACAACGACGGACGCGAGCGGTCCCGCGAGACGGTCGAGGAAGCGCTCGTCTCTGCCGGGCTGCCGGACTCCCTCGCCGACGCCATGGACGACGACTCGTACGACGAGGCGATCAAGAAGTCGCACCACGCAGGCATGGACCAGGTCGGCGTGGACGTGGGCACTCCGGTCATCTCGGTCGAGGGCGTCGCGTTCTTCGGTCCGGTCGTCACGCCGATCCCGCGTGGTGAAGAGGCTGGTCGACTGTGGGACGGCGTGCGGCTGGTCGCCGGCGTCGAGGGCTTCTACGAGCTCAAGCGCAGCCGGACCGTCGACCCGACCTTCGAGTGATCCACCCGCAGGCCCAGCGGGCGGTCGAGCTCTGGTCGAGCGAGCCGTCCCCGTCCGACCCCGAGTTCGATCTCGCGGCTCGCCGGGAGGCCAGTCGGGCCGCGGGTCTTGCCGAGCGACGCGAGGACGTGGCTGCGGTCCTGGACCACGATGCTGACGGCGTGCCGATCCGGGTCTACCTTCACGCATCGAACGCCGGTGCGGCGATCTACCTGCACGGCGGGGGTTTCGCGCTAGGAGACCTGGAGACCCATGACGCCTTGTGTCGGCGACTCGTCAACCGCTCAGGACGTGCCCTCGTCGCGGTGGACTACCGCCGGGCACCGGACCACCAGTACCCGTCCGCCTCCGACGATGTCGACACGGTGCTCCGATGGCTCGAGACGCATGCGACCGAGGCCGGTCTGCGGCCCGGTCCTCCGGTAGTCGTCGGTGACAGCGCCGGCGCACAGCTCGCGCTCGTCGCGGCCCTGCGCCGGCCTGCCGCGGTCTCCGGGCTGGCGCTGGTCTACCCGTGCGTCGACCCGACCGGGAGCTGGCCGTCCTATGCCGAGGAGACCGGCGGTCTGACCGGCTCCGACATGGACTGGTACTGGTCGGCGTACCTCCCCGACGGGGTGGTCGACTCCCATGCCGAGCTGAGCCCGTTGACCGCCGATCTGTCAGGTCTGCCACCGACCCTGGTCCTCACGGCCGAGCGGGACCCCTTGCGAGACGAGGGGGAGGCGCTGGCGCAGCGGCTGGCCGATGCCGGGGTGTCCGTGACCGCGACCCGCTACCTCGGAATGGTGCACGGCTTCTTCCGCTGGCCGGACCAGTTCGACGCCAGCGAGCAGGCGACAAGACAGGTGGCGTCGTTCGTCGCGCAGCGACTGCCCACCACCCGGTAGCCTCCCGCGTTGTGGCCTGACAAGATCACGCCATGCGCGTCCATCTGGGGTCCGACCACGCGGGGCTGGAGCTGAAGCAGCACATGGCCTCGTGGCTCCGTGATCGCGGCGACGAGCCCGTCGACCACGGCCCGTTCGTGTACGACGAGGCGGACGACTATCCCCCCTTCTGCCTGCGCGCTGCTTCAGCCGTGGTCGCTGACCCCGGCAGCCTTGGCGTGGTGATCGGCGGCTCCGGAAACGGCGAGCAGATCGCTGCCAACAAGGTGGAAGGCGTACGCGCAGTGCTCACCTGGTCCGCTGAGACCGCAGAGCTCGGGCGCCTGCACAACGATGCCAACGTGATGTCGGTGGGTGCCCGGATGCATTCCACCGCCGATGCCACCGCATTCGTCGAGGTCTTCTTGTCGACCCAGTTCACCGGTGAGGAGCGGCACCAGCGCCGCATCGCGATGCTGTCCGACTACGAACACACCCATCGGCTGCCTGACCTTCCCCCGTCGTCGGTGGCCGGTGAACCGTCGGGTCAGCCCGGCTGATGCCCGAAGGACACACCCTCTTCCGGCTCGCCGCGGACCTCAACGCGGTCTTCGCCGGGCAGCAGGTCGAGGTGACGAGCCCACAGGGTCGGTTCAGCGACGGTGCCGCCACCGTCGACGGGCACGTGATGGATCTCGCCGAATCCGCCGGCAAGCACCTGTTCCTCCGGTTCGAGTCCGGGCCGGTCATCCACGTGCACCTGGGCCTGATCGGTGCCTTCC
Source organism: Nocardioidaceae bacterium (assembly GCA_013698435.1). Lineage (GTDB taxonomy): Bacteria > Actinomycetota > Actinomycetes > Propionibacteriales > Nocardioidaceae > JACDHG01. The sequence continues at coordinate 7,846 of JACCVA010000071.1, forward strand.
GCATCGAGGAGGGAGACCCACCGGAGCCTGTCGGTGCTGTTCGGCTGCGGATCGTCGGCCCGTCGGCGTACGCGGAGCTGCGCGGCGCGATTACCTGCGAGCTGATCGACGAGGCGAAGATGGCCACGGTCATCGACCGGCTCGGCCCCGACCCCCTGCGTCTGGATGCCGATGCGGACAAGGCGTTTGCCCGCATCCACGCGAGCAAGAAGGCGATCGGCGCTCTGCTCATGGACCAGACCGTTCTGGCGGGAGTGGGAAACGTGTACCGCGCGGAGTCGCTGTTCCGGGCGAGGCTGCATCCGCTCACGCCGGGCGTCAAGGTGTCGAGGCGCCGCTGGGGCGCGATCTGGGCAGACCTGGTCGAGCTGATGGACTACGGCGTGCAGACAGGGCGCATCGACACCGTTCGCCCCGAGCACGAGCCGGAGGCGATGGGTCGGGAGGCGCGCGTCGACGACCACGGTGGCGAGGTGTACGTCTACCGTCGTGCGGGGCAACAGTGTCACGTGTGCTCGTCGATCGTGCGCACCAGGATCCTCGAAGGACGGAACTTGTTCTGGTGCCCCACCTGTCAACGGCGTCGATGACGGCCAGCGGGAGCGGCTGAACCTCAGCGAGGCGTACCTGCGTGTTGTTAGGCTCGAATCCGATGGTTGAGACGACGGCACGTATGAGCAGGCAGCTGAGCCCCCTGCGTCGTGTCATGCTGCGCGGAAGTAGCGGCGCCCGCCGGATGCGGCACAACCAGGAGACCACCTGGCTCACCGCGCTGGCAGCGCTCTCGCTGCTGCTGATGGTGGGGTCGGCTGCGTTCCCCGAATACTGGCCGGTGACGGCGTACGTCGTGCCTGTCGTGTGGGGGATGAACGTGCTGTCGATCCGGCAGATGCTCATCTTGTACGTCATCGTCGGCTTCTGCCTCGCGGTTTCGATCGCCGGGGACCGCGGCATGTCGGTCGGCCGGTGGGGCGGCATCGCCGTCGTCGGGATCGTTGCTGCCATCGTGATGTTTCACGCCGTGCGTGGTCAACGCCTCGGCGTCGCCGCCATCCGCGGTGAGTCGATGCTGATCGACCTACGCGACAGGTTGGCGACGCAGAGCCGGCTGCCGGGGCTACCGTCGGGATGGCACGGTGAGGCGGTGATGCGCTCAGCCGGCGGAGCATCCTTCTCCGGGGACTTCATCGTGGCCGCGAAGACGCGCCAGGGTCGGATGCTCGAGGTGGTCGTCGTCGACGTCTCTGGCAAGGGGGTCAACGCCGGCACCCGCGCCCTCATGCTGTCGGGAGCGTTCGGGGGCTTGCTCGGCTCGCTCCCGCAAGGCGACTTCCTCCCCGCGGCGAACGATTACCTCATGCGCCAGGAGTGGGGAGAAGGGTTCGCCACCGCCGTGCATCTGGCTGTCGACCTGAAGACGGGCGAGTTCGAGGTCAGGACGGCTGGGCATCCGCCGGCGGTGCAGTTCCACGCCGGCGCCGGCCGGTGGTCGGTGCACTGGACCGACGGGCCTGTGCTGGGGCTGATCGACGCGGCCACGTACACGGTCTACAGCGGCCGGATGTCAGCCGGTGATGTGATGTTGATGTACACCGACGGGCTGGTCGAGACGCCGACGCGTGACATCTCCTACGGCATCGACAAGCTTGTCGGTGAGGCTGAGCGACTCGTGCAGCAGGACTTCGTCAACGGTGCCGCGCGACTGGTGTCCAGCGTTGACTCCGAGAGCGACGACCGCGCGCTGATACTGCTCCACCGGCTCTGA
>JACCVA010000073.1 GCA_013698435.1 Nocardioidaceae bacterium
CCCGGATGTCGGCCGGCACCCGCTCGAGCGCCATCACCGCCACCGCGCCCGCGTCCTCGGCGATCTTCGCCTGCTCGGGGGTGACGACGTCCATGATCACGCCGCCCTTGAGCATCTCGGCCATTCCACGCTTGACCTGCGCGGTGCCGGTCACGGTGGTGTCGGTCGACTTCGATTCCTGCGTCACGATGCACCTTCGTCGTTGCGGTCTTCGGGATCCCTCCATCGTACGGCGTCGGCTCGCCGCGACTCCAATCCACGCCGGCTGCCGCGTGGACGCCGACCGGCCCAGGAGACGACCGCCGTATCGTTAAAAGCGCACCCTGTCGTCGAACCCGATCATCTGCGGAGCCGGCGCGTGACCACCGAGGTGCAGCCAGCGCACGAGCCGCCGGCCCCGCAGGGCAACCGTGGACGTGGCCACGTCGTTGTGGATCCGCCTGGCCATCGTCAGCCGACGGCTCGCATCGGCAAGCTCCGCCACCTCCGGTCCGCTGTCAGGCAGCACGACGAGGTGCAGCGCGCTGGTGAGGTCGGACTCCGCCTGCCAGCGGCCGTCCCTGTCGGCCTCCCGGGCAGCGGCAGCCGCGTCGCTCAGCAGCACGGCAGAAGCGATGTCGAGAGCACCGCTGGTGGCCAGCTCCTGTGCTGCGACGGCCCGACGCAGGGCCTGCTCCTCGAGAATCGCCCGGGCGGCGGCACAACGCAGGTGGAGCTTGTCCAGGCGGTTCGCTGTCCACACGAGCCAGAGCGCGAACACGAGCACAGCCAGCACGACCGCTGCTGCGACGAGCGTGGCGGTGCCGGTCACGGACGGGCCCCGGTCGAGGGAGGCAGCACGGTCTCGTAGACAGCCAGCACGTCCTGCGCCACTGTCGACCAGTCGTAGCGGCGTACGTCGACAGCCGCGCGCCGCGCCAGCTCGTGCCTCAGGTCGTCGTCGAGGCACATCTCGACGACCGCGGCAGCGCAGCCGGTCGCATCTCCCGCGGTGAACAGCCGCCCGAGCGTGCCGTTGCCGAGGACTGCCCGAAACGACGGGAGGTCGCTCGCCACCACTGGCGCTCCAGCAGCCATCGCCTCGGCCAGTACGATGCCGAAGCTCTCCCCTCGGGTGTTGGGTGCGACGTAGACCGTGGCAGAGGCGAGCAGGCGCCCTCGCTCGTGGTTGCTGACGTGGCCGAGCAGCTCGACCGATCGGCGCACGTCGGCGGGAACGTCGTCGAGCCCGTCGGCGCTCCCGCTCCCCGCGACCAGCAGGCGGGCGTCGGGCACCGCACTCAGCACCTCTGGGAGCGCGGCGAGCAGCACCGCCAGTCCCTTGCGAGGCTCGTCGGTGCGTCCGAGGAAGACGATCGTCGGGCCAGGATCACACCACCGCGGCAGCGGCTCAGCACGCTCGAACGACGCGCAGAACAAGCCGTTGGGGATCACGACAGGCTCACCTCCGAGATGTTGGACGAGGGTGGCGCGCGCCGACTCCGACACCGCGATCCGGGCGTAGATCTTCTCTATCGACGGTCGCAGCATGCCTGCCATCGACGACATCGCCCTCGACCGCGGCATCGCCGTGTGGAACGTCGCCACCACCGGCTGCTCGGCCGCCCACAGCGCCAGCAGCGAGACGCTGGGGATCAGCGGCTCGTGCAGGTGCACGACGTCGAAGGCGCCGTCGCGCAGCCACCTCGCCGCCCGGGCCGCGACACGTGGCCCGAAGGCGAGCCTGGCGACGGACCCGTTGTAGGGCACCGGGATCGCCTTGCCGACCACCTCGACGTACCCCGGCAGATCGTCATCGGGCTCGCCCGGCGCCAGCACGCAGACCTGGTGCCCGGAAGAGGTGAGCTGCGAGGCCAGGTCACGCACGTGGTTCTGCACCCCGCCGGGCACGTCGAGCGAGTACGGGCAGACGAGCCCGACCCTCACCCGTCCTCCACAGCGGACCAGCCGGGCGACGACACGCCGGCGACGACGTCGGCCGAGAAGATCGGCTGCAGCAGGTGCCAGTCCTCGGGCCGGCGGCGGATCGCCGCGGTGTAGAAGTCCGCAAGCTGCTGCGTCATGGCTCGCACGCCGTCCTTGCCCGGCTGGACCTCGACGATGTCGCTGAAGTGCAGCCGCAGGAGCGGTCCGCGGTACTCCGACGTCAGCGCCACCAACGGAGCCCCCGTCATCCGCGCGAGCGCGGCCGGCCCGGTCGGCATCCTGGCTGGCTCGCCCAGCAGGTCGACCTCGACGCCCGACGTGGACAGGTCACGGTCGGCGACCAGGCAGACCAGTCGGCCGCGACGGATCGCTGCGCGCAGGTCGTTCAACGGGTTGCCACCACCGGTGAGCGGGCTGACCTCCATGCCGAGCGAGGTGCGATAGGAGAGGAACCGGTCGTAGAGGACCTCGGGACGCAGTCGCTCGGCCACCGTCGACACCGGCATCTCGGTGAGGCACGCCCACGCCCCGGCGAGATCCCAGTTCCCCATGTGCGGAAGGGCGATGATGCCGCCCTTGCCCTCCTCGTACCGACGGCGAAAGCCTTCCTCGCCTGTGGTGACCACAGTGTCGACGATCCGTTGGTGGCTCCATGAGGGCAGCAGGAACACCTCGTGCCAGTAACGGAAGTAGGACCGCATCGCCCGCTGGGACAGCAGCCGCAGGTCCCCCTGGTCGAGCTGGGGTGCAGCCCTGCGGAGGTTCGCCTCGAGCTGGGTGACGCCGATGCCGCGCTGCCGCCACAGCCGATCGGCAGCGTTCTCCAGCACACGCGCGGCAGCCGCCTCCGGGGTGTGGCGGGTGACGGCCCACCCCAACCGGAACGCGTAGTCGACGATCCGGTCGCGAGGTGAGAGGTGGTCGCTCACCCCGGCACAGTCGGGTCGGACAGGGCTTGGCGTCGAACCAGGACCATGCGCTGCACGACGGTGACTGTGCTCGCCACCGCCACCGCCCAGAGCACGATCGTGAGCAGGACGGGGAGGTCGAAGATGTCCGACAGGCCCGTCATAGCCAGCACGGCCACCAGGCGGTCCGCCCGCTCGGCGATCCCGCCCTTTGCCTGCATGCCGAGGCTCTCCGCCTTGGCGCGGGCGTAGGACGTCACCGAGCCCATCACCAGCGCCCACAAGGCGACGTACGCCAACAGATCGTCGTCCCCACGGCCGAAGAAGTAGACCGCCAGCCCGGCGAAGATCGCAGCATCCCCGAGACGGTCCAAGGTGGAGTCGAGGAACGCGCCCCACCTCGACGACGTGCCGAGCGTGCGGGCCATGTAGCCGTCGACAAGGTCAGAGAAGACGAAGGCTGTGATGACAAGGACCCCGATGAGCAGCTGCCCTCGCGGAAAGAAGACCAACGCCCCGGCGACCACACCGGCCGTGCCCACCATCGTCACGGTGTCCGGTGACACGCCCCACTTCATCAGCAGGTGCGAGATCGGCTTGAAGATGTTGGTCCAGAACTGACGGAAGCGCTCGAGCATCTCCTGTGGCGCCTTCTCCTCTTGTGACGTGCCTGGTCGACGGGGCACGCAGGGTGAGCGACGATGCTACCGGTCACCGCTGGTGACCCGAGCAGATCGACCCTTGTGCCGACGACACCGCCGGGTGAAAGGTGGGGTCTGGCGCAAGCGCGCAGCGGCGCCGCGGACACGCACCAGCAGGTGACGGCACAAGAAAGGAGGCGGGCCCTCGATGTCGGGCAGACCCGCGGGGGCCGGTGCGAGTGAAGGCGAGGCGCACCAGCCCACCCACCCTGGTTCCCTCCGCAACGTCGTACTGGTCGGCCCATCCGGAAGCGGCAAGACCACGCTCGTCGAAGCCCTCCTGCACGCAACGGGCGCCGTCGCCCGGATGGGCCGGGTCGAGGACGGCACCACGGTCGCAGACTACGACGAGGCGGAGATCCGGCAGCAGCGTTCGATCGGCCTCTCGCTTGCGCCACTGGCCGTGGGCGACGTCAAGGTCAACCTGCTCGACACCCCCGGGTACGCCGACTTCGTGGGTGACCTGCGCGCCGGGCTTCGCGCCGCCGACTGTGCGCTCTTCGTCGTGTCCGCGCACGAGGGTGTGGACGGAGCGACCCGCGCGCTGTGGCAGGAGTGCGCGTCGGTGGCGATGCCGCGCTGCGTCGTCATCAGCAAGCTGAACCATCCGCGCGCGGACTACGACGGTGTCCTCGCGCAGGCGCGGGAAGCGTTCGGGGACAAGGTCGTGCCGCTCTACGTCCCGGTCGCCCGCGACACCTCCGACGTCGCCGACCTGGTGGCGCTGCTCTCGCAGACGGTGTCCGACTACTCGTCCTCTGCACCGGGTGGCCGGACTGTGCGTGCGCCGTCGGAGGAGGAGCAGTTGTTGCTCGACGAGGCGCGGGGGTCGCTCATCGAGGGTGTGATCGAGGAGTCCGAGGACGAGTCGCTCATGGACCGCTACATGGGCGGTGAGGAGATCGACTTCGACCTGCTCGTCGGCGATCTCGAGACGGCGGTGGCGCGAGCCAGCTTCTTCCCCGTCATCGCAGTCTGCGCCCTCACCGGACTCGGTCTCCAGGAGCTGCTGGAGATCATCACGCAGGCGTTCCCTGCGCCCTCCGAGCACCCGTTGCCGGCGGTGTACACCAGCACGGGCGCGACCGTCGACGGGCTGGGTTGCGATCCTGGTGGTCCCCTGCTCGCCGAGATCGTCAAGACGACGTCGGACCCGTACGTCGGCAGGATCAGCGTCGTGCGGGTCTTCTCGGGCACGGTCACACCTGACGCCACCGTGCACGTGTCGGGGCACTTCTCACAGTTCACCGACGCTCGGTCGCAGGCCGCTCACCCTGACCACGACGAGGACGAGAAGATCGGCGCCTTGTCGTCGCCCCTCGGCAAGCAGCAGCGCGCTGCGGACGTCTGCATCGCGGGCGACATCTGCGCCATTGCCAAGCTCTCGCACGCCGAGACCGGTGACACCTTGAGCGACAAGGACAACCCACTCGTGATGGAGCCGTGGTCGATGCCCGACCCGCTGCTCCCGATCGCAGTCGTCGCACACGCCAAGGCCGACGAGGACAAGCTCGGCCAGGCCCTGCAGCGGCTCGCAGCCGAAGATCCGACGGTCCGGATCGAGCACAACCCCGAGACGCTTCAGCTCGTCTTGTGGTGTATGGGTGAGGCGCACGCCGACGTGCTGCTCGACCGGCTGACGCACCGCTACGGCGTGCAGGTCGACCAGGTCGACGTACGCGTGCCGTTGCGGGAGACGCTGGCAGCGCCGTCCAAGGGTCGCGGGCGGCACGTCAAGCAGAGCGGCGGCCACGGCCAGTACGCCGTGTGCGAGATCGAGGTCGAGCCGCTTCCACCCGGCAGCGGGTTCGAGTTCGTGGACAAGGTCGTCGGCGGTTCCGTTCCGCGCCAGTTCATCCCCAGCGTCGAAAAGGGCGTTCGTGCGCAGCTCGGCCGCGGCCTGCAGGCCGGCTATCCCGTCGTCGACATCAAGGTGACGCTGTTCGACGGCAAGGCCCACAGCGTCGACTCCAGCGACATGGCGTTCCAGACCGCCGGGGCGCTGGCACTGCGTGAAGCCGCCAGCTCTGCCGGCGTCCAGCTGCTCGAACCGATCGATGAGGTCGACGTGCTGATCGACGACGACTTCGTGGGTGCGGTCATGGGTGACCTCTCCACCCGGCGTGCCCGCGTCGTCGGCACCGAGCCCGTCGGCACCGGACGCACGCTGGTCAAGGCGGAGGCGCCGCAGCTGGAGCTGGTCCGCTACTCCACCGAGCTACGCTCGCTGAGCCATGGCACGGGAACCTTCTCTCGCACCTTCGCCCGATACGACTCCATGCCGGGGCATGTCGCCGCCAAGCTCATCGGCGGCTAGTGACGCGCGGCACTTGCTCGTGCGTGCGGCGCAGCACGCTCCACTGCCTGGTCCTCGCGACGCTCACACTGGGGTTGACGGCTTGCACGTCGCCGCGCACCCCCACCGAGCTCCCGGGCATCACACCTCCGGCACCGCGCGGCAGGACGGTCGCCGTCGACGTCTGCGACCTGCTGCCTCCCGCCGCCGCGTCGGACATCGTCGGGCGGCAGCTCCAGGTCGTCGGGCGCAGGGTGGAGCCTAGCCGGCTCGAGACCTTGCGCTGCGATCTCGGCCAACGCTTCGCCGAGCCGATGGTGACGGTGGAGCTGACGACCGATCCGGTAGCACTGGCCGTCTTCGAGTCGGCGTACGGCGACGCCGCCGGCGGTGACCCACAACCGCTGTCGCGGATGCACTCGACCTCGGTCATACGAACCGAGGGAGACCAGCAGTCGATCCACTCGTTCGTGCGCGGTGCGGTCATCTCGGTACGGACGAACCTCTCGCTGGTGCGGCCGATCCAGC
>JACCVA010000075.1 GCA_013698435.1 Nocardioidaceae bacterium
TCGAGGATCAGCCCGAAGTGCGGCACTGGCACGTCGTGTCCGTCGACCGGGTTGTGAACCGCCGCCGGCCGGGTCGCTGACAGGTGGGTGACGAACTGGTGGCCGCGCAGGTTCCAGTCGATCCACGTGTCGGAGCTGCGGCCCTGCTCGCACCCGATGACGTCGCCGAAGAAGGCGCGGGCCGCATCCAAGTCGTCGACCGGGACGGCGAGGTGGAAGCGGGGAAGGTGGTCGGTGTGTGCGCCCATGCGCGTCGCCCCTCGGCTCGGTCTCGATGTCTGCCTGCCGATTCGACCACAGCCGACCACCTCGGCGTACGCCGGGGAACGGCGACGTGTGAGCAGGCGGCGGACGGGTACCCGTCACCCATGACAACCTCACCGAGCGAACCCGTCGAGAACGACCAGAGCGGGAACGACGACGACACCATCCACGACGGCACCACCGACGGCAGTGACGAAGGCTCCGGCGGTCCGGACATCAAGGACAGCGACCTGCCCGAGGACCTGCGGCCCAGCGAGGACAACCCGCTCGCGGTCAACCCGGACGACGAGTCCGGCGGCGACGGTGGCGCCGGGTCCGGCGGTGGAGGACCTCTCGAGGACTCAAGCGACAACAACACTGACCAGCCGACGAACGACCCGACCGGCGGGACACCGCTCTAGGGACCCCAGTTCTGGAGCGTCGGCGACCGTCGGCACGCCACCTGGCATGCTCAGGAAGGGCGATGGTCGCCGGGAGTGGCTCTGGGAGGCAGTGTGCGGCAGGCATACGACGTTGTAGTCGTCGGTGGCGGCCACAACGGGCTGGTGGCGGCGGCTTACCTGGCGCGCGCCGGCCTGAGCACCTGCGTGCTCGAACGTCTCGGGCACACCGGTGGCGCGGCGATCAGCGCGCGAACCTTCCCCGGCGTCGACGCGCGCCTGTCGCGCTACTCCTACCTGGTGTCGCTGCTCCCCCAGTCGATCATCGACGACCTCGGGCTCAACCTCGAGCTCCGCTCCCGGGCGACGGCGTCGTACACGCCGACGTGGCGCAACGGAGCGAGCACCGGTCTGCTCGTCGAGCGGCGCGAGAGCACCACCACGGCGGAGTCTTTTCGTCGGCTCACGGGCGGCGACAGCGAGTTCGCCGCGTGGCAGGACTTCTACGCCGAGGTCCAGCAGGCTGCTGCCACGCTAGCGCCGTCGCTGACCGAACCGTTGCTTGCAGCGTCCAAGGTGACTTCGATGCTGAGTGACGGCGTCTGGGACTGGCTGGTGCAGCGCCCGGTCGGCGAGGAGCTCGACCGGCGGTTCGCTGACGACACCGTAAGGGGCGTCGTTGCCACCGATGCGTTGATCGGGACGTTCGCGTCCATGTACGACGAGAGCCTTGTGCAGAACAGGTGCTTCCTCTACCACCTGATCGGCAACGGAACCGGGGAGTGGCGGGTGCCGGTCGGCGGCATGGGTGCGGTGACCGACGCGCTTCGGCACGCCGCCGAGCGGGCCGGTGCGGACATCACGACCGACGCAGAGGTCACCAGGGTGGAGACGTCGGGAGACGCCGCCCAGACGGCGTACACATCGCGGGATGGCCAGCACCTAGTCGACTCGCGCTACGTGCTCAGCGGCGTCGCGCCGGCGGTGCTCGACGCGCTGATGGGTCGCGAGAGCAGCACACCGAGACCCGAGGGCAGCCAGCTCAAGATCAACCTGCTACTGGAGCGGCTCCCCCGGTGGAAGGCGGGCCTCGACCCAGAGGTGGCGTTCGCGGGCACCCTGCACATCGCCGAGGACTACAGCCAGCTCGAGGCGGCGTACGCCCACGCAGCGGCCGGTCGGCTGCCCGACCCGATGCCGGGCGAGCTGTACTGCCACTCGCTGACCGACCCCTCGATCCTGTCCCCCGAGCTGGCGGCCCAGGGCTACCAGACGTTGACGTACTTCGGCGTCCACACACCCGCGCGGCTCTTCGACGGTGATGACGGCACGCTCGTCGACACGGCCGTGGACCGGGCGCTCGATGCCGTCGACCAGCACCTCGAGGAGCCGATCCGCGACTGTCTGGCCACTGACGGCGAGGGTCGCCCCTGCCTGGAGGCGAAGACCCCGCTCGACATCGAGGCGGCGCTCAACATGCCGGGAGGGCACATCTTCCACGGCGACCTGCAGTGGCCGTGGCTCGACGGAGACGACGAAGCCGCCACGCCGGCGCAGCGGTGGGGGGTCG
>JACCVA010000086.1 GCA_013698435.1 Nocardioidaceae bacterium
AGCAGCCGGGCCAGGGCCGGCACGTTGCCCACCAGCGGGTAGATCTCCTCGGCGCCCACGACCGAGCACGGCACGATCGGCACCCCAGTGCTCATCGCGGCAGACACGAATCCCCCGCGCCCGAACCGCTGGAGCTTGTACCGTTCAGAGAACGGTTTGCCGATGCCCTTGAAACCCTCCGGCCATACGCCGACCAGCTCTCCGCGTGACAGCATCCGCTCGGCGTCCTCGTTGCAGGCGTTGGTGGCGCCGCCCTTGCGGGCGAGCTGGCCGACGAACGGGAGCCGGAAGAGCAGGTCCGCACCAAGCATCCGAAGGTAGCGGTCCGCGCAGTCGCGGACTACGACGGCAGTCATCATCCCGTCGAGCGGGATCGTCCCCGAGTGGTTGGACACCAGCAGCGCCCCGCCCTTGGCGGGGATGTTGTCGGCGCCGAATACCTCGATCCGGAACCACTTCTCAGCCAACGGGCGCAGCGCCGCCAACAAGAAGCGCTCGGTCACCTCGACGTCGAACCCGAACTCGTCGACCTCGTAGTCGCCGGTGAGACGCCGCCGCACGATCGCTAGTGTCTGCGCCAGCTGCTGCTCCCAACCGTTGGGACCGAACGTCTCGTTCGCGGCGTCGCGTACCGCGTCGGCGATGTCCTCGGCGCGGTACGTCCGCTGTTCTGCACCTTCCCGCGTAACGACGTCGGGCTCCGGCGGGCGTCGCCGTCGCGGCCCAGCAGCCGGCGCCGCCAGCGCTCGAGCCGCCGCCGTTGGCGACGTGCTCGACCCTCGGCCCGGCCTCCCGCGGCCGCCGATCGGGATCACGTCAGCGTCTGCCATCGGTCACCGCCTTCGCCAACAAGGCGGACAGCTGCTGCTCGAGCCCTTCGAGACGTGCTGGGTCGAGCACACCGGAACCGAGCCTGCTCGCGAAGTCGTCGAACGCCGAGGCTGTCGTGGCGCTCGGTTCGAAGCCGAGCACCTGCCGCATGCGCGCGGTGTCGACGCCGCGGCCATGGGTGAGGAACGCAGCGTGCTCGGTGGTGAGGTCGGCCTGCCGGGTCTGCGGGGCCAGCAACCCGAGCAGCCCCAGCGCCGCGGCCGGGACGCCGATGCTGGGTCGGCCCAGTCGGCGTACGGCCTGCGACAACATCAGTACGCCGTCTCCGGCGACGTTGAAGGTGCCGCGCACACCGGCCAGCAGCGCATGGTGGAGCACGGCCAGTGCGTCGTCCTCATGACAGAACTGGAGGCGGGCGTCGTAGCCGAGCACGGTAGGGACGATCGGGAGAGAGAAGTAGCGGGTCAGAGACGTGTCGATGCGTGGCCCGATGAGATTGGCGCAACGCAGTGTCGTCACGTCGACGTCGGGGCGACGGCGGGCGAAACCGCGGACATACCCTTCGACCTCGACCGAGTCCTTGCCGAACCCGGAGCGTGGCAGCCGGCGAGGGGCCATGTCCTCGCTGAACATCGCCGGGTCCTTGGCCGAGGAGCCGTAGACGCCGGTGGAGGACTTCACGATCAGTCGCTCGACCCCGGCGGCCTTCTGGCAGGCGGCAAGCAGCTGCATGGTGCCGATGACGTTGATCTCCTTCATCGACGTGCGGCCGCCGGCGCCGCGCGGCGTCGCGATCACGCCGAGGTGGACGACGCTGTCCACCTCCTCGGCGGCAATCACCTTGGCGATGACCGGGTTGCGGATGTCGGCGCGGACGAACCGGACGTCGCCAAGATCCTGGCGTGGCGGTACGACGTCGACCCCGATCACCCGATCCACCTCGGGGTCGGCGCTGATCGACCGAGCGAAGCGACCTCCGAAGTCGCGACTGACGCCGGTGACCAGAACGACGCGCCCCATGACGTCGGTGCGGCTACTTGCCTTGGCGACGACGCTGGATGCGCGTCTTCTTCAGCAGCTTGCGGTGCTTCTTCTTTGCCATTCTCTTGCGACGCTTCTTGATTACAGAGCCCACGGTCAACCTTTCGGGCGTTGCCTTCGTTGCGGCTTGGGCCTCGCGCGGCGAGGTTTGGGTTGGCGGCCACGCCGCAGCGTGGACCGCCTCAGCCTAGCGGCCCGAGCCGGCGTCCCTGCACCCGCGGTCGCGGGCCGCGACGCCACCGTCGGGCGCAACCGCGAACGCAGAAGGCGAGAGCCCGCGGGCACTCGCCTGCTGTGATCGGGTCAGCGCAGGTCGGGAGTCAGCCCGCCTGGAAGTACGACTTGCGAAGGTACTCGTTGACGGCTTCTTCGGTCACTCGGAACGAGCGCCCCACCCTCACCGCCGGTAGCTCTCCCGCGTGCACAAGCCGGTAGACCGTCATCTTCGACACCCTCATCGCCGTGGCTACTTCAGCCACGGTGAGGAACTTGACCTCGGAGAGCGGGTCTCCGGGCGTGCTTGCGGCCATTGAGGCACCAACTCTCGGCGCGGAGGCTCCTCGGCTTCCCCGCCGAAGAACAAGCGTCCGCGCTCACGTGAGGTTAGTGGCTCAAGAGGCTCGTGGGGAAGCAGTTGGGAAAATAGCCGCCGACTCGCGCGGGAATGGGTGCTTCGTGCGGCGTGTCGTGGGTCCGTCGGCGGCGTCTGCTGGCGTCAGTACGCCGACGGATCGAGCCCGTGCAGCGGGAAGACCTGGGCACGGGTCTGCGCGATGCACCGGTCGACCCACGAGTCGGGGTTGAATCCTCCGGACCAGTCGGCGTACGCCGCGTCGTGGTCGTCGGTCATCAGAGTCGGGGCCTGCTGCCCAGTCACCTGCTGCACGTGGCGGCGCCAGTCGTCCGGCGTCGGCGTCGCCGGGTCCAGTGGTGAGCCAGCCGCGACAGCCAGCAGATGGGTCCAGGTGCGCGGCACCACGGAGGTGAGCGCATAGCCACCGCCACCGGTCGCCAGCCAGCGACCGTCGCAGACCTCGTGCGCCAGCGCATGCAGTGCCTGGTGTGCGGCCCGCTGACCGTCGACGCTGAGCATCAGGTGTGCCAGCGGGTCGTCCATGTGGGAGTCGCAGCCGTGCTGTGAGACCAGTACTTCCGGTGCGAACTCCTGCAGCAGGGGCGGTACGACCGCATGGAACGCCCGCAGCCAGCCGCCGTCGGCCGTGCCGGGCGGCAGCGCCACGTTGACCGACGAGCCCTCAGCCCCGGGGCCGCCGCTCTCGGACGGGTCTCCGGTGCCGGGGAACAACGTTCGCGGCGTCTCGTGCAGGCTGATCGTCAGCACGCGCGGGTCGTCGTAGAACGCCTCCTGGACGCCGTCGCCGTGGTGGACGTCGATGTCGACGTACGCCACCTTGCGGGCCCCTGCCTCGAGAAGCCACGCGATGGCGATCGCCGGGTCGTTGTAGATGCAGAAGCCGCTGGCAGAGTCTGCCATCGCGTGGTGGAGGCCACCGGCGATGCTCACCGCGTGGAGCACCTCGCCGGTCCACACCAGCCGCGCGGCCTCGACCGTCGCACCGACGATGTGCGACGCCGCCTCGTGCATGCCGGCAAACGTGGGGTTGTCCTCGGAGCCGAGGCCGCGGCTCAGGTCGGTCTGCGTGGGATCGGCTCCCGAGCGCTGCACGGCCTCGACGTACGCGGCACTGTGGAGCAGCCGCACCTGCTCGAGCGTGCCCATCGGCGCGTCGTACATCGTCACGTCGGGCAGGGCAAGCACGCCCAGCTGCTCCGCGAGGCGCATGGTGAGGTCGACCCGGATCGGCGCCAGCGGGTGCCCGGGCCCGAAGGTGTACTCCGTCAGGGTCGGGTCGAAGACGAAACCCGCGGCGCCGGTCATGACGCCGAGCCTAACCGGACGCTGACCTACCTCAGCTGGGTGAGCATATAGATGAGCAGGCCGGCAAGGCCGCCGACCACCGTGCCGTTGATGCGGATGAACTGCAGGTCCCGGCCCACGTGGAGCTCGATCCGGCGGGCCGCCTCCCTGCCGTCCCAACGGTCGATGGTGTCAGTGATGACGGTGGTGAGCTCGTTGCCGTAGCGGGCGACGAGGAACGCCGCAGCGTCGGCCGCATAGGCGTCCCACCGCTCCCGCAGCTCAGCGTCTGCGACGAGCCGCTCACCGAACGCGGTGAGCGCGGCCGTCGCGCGCATCCGGACGGCGCCGTCGGGTGTCTCGAGGGACTCCTGCAGGACGCGTCGTAGGGCCTGCCACAGCGCGGTGGCGGTGGCGAGCACCTGCGGCTGGCTCAGCAGCCGGGCCTTGAGGCGCTCGGCTCGCTCGATGGTCGCGGGGTCGTGCTGCAGGTCGGTGGCCAGCCGCCGCAGCAGCGCGTCGAACGCCGCCCGCGCCTCGTGGTCCGGGTCGACGCGGATGTCGGTGACCCAGCCGATCAGCTCGGAGTGGATCTTGGCGACGACCCTCTCGTCGAGCCACTGCGGCGTCCACCACGGCGCCCGGGTGCTGAGGACCTCGGCGAAGGCCTCGGGGTTTTCCATCAGCCACAGCTGCGCCTCGGTCAGCGCGAGGTCGACGAGACCATGGTGTGCTCCCTCGTCGACGATGTCGGCGAGCAGCCGGCCGGCAACTTCACTGAGCGGCTCCTCCGCCAGCCGCGGCAGCACCTCCGACCCGAGCAGTGCCGTGACGTCGTCGTCGCGGACCTTGTCGAGGGCCGTACGCGCCACCGTCGCGGCCTCGCTGACGGCGCGCGCGCTGTGCGTCTCGTCGGTGAGCCACTC
>JACCVA010000115.1 GCA_013698435.1 Nocardioidaceae bacterium
GCCTTGGTCGCCTTGGACAGCATCGGCGACAGGGGCGGCATGACGGGCAGGTCCATCGGGTCTCCGTTCAGTTCCGGTCGTAGCGGCAGAACAGCTCGCCGTCGCTCTCGAGGAGATGACGCAGGCGGAGCTCGGCGGGCGGTGCAATGGCGGCGCCGTGGGCGAGGCGGAGGGCGTCGCCGGCGCTGATCCGCGGTGTCAGGGTGAGGCACAGCTCGTCGAGCTGCCCCGAGGCGACGAGGTCGCGCATCAGCGACGGACCGCCCTCGCAGAGGATGCGCTGCAGCCCCAGGGCGGCCAGCGCGTCGAGGGCCACGCCGAGGTCGACGCTGTGCTCGCCGGCCACGACCACCGTGGCCAACGCCTCCACATCGGCACGCACGTCGGCCGATGCCGCCGCGGTCGTGATGACGATCGTCGGGGCGCGGCCTCCGCGCAGCAGCCCCGGGTCCAGGTGCAGCGAGCGAGAGACGACGGCGATCGAGGGCACCGGCGCCAGCCCCAGCTCTGTGCGGACCGCCTCGTTCATCTCGTCCTCCACGACGGGCTGGTAGCCCTCGACCCGGGTGGTGTGAGCGCCGATGAGCACGACGTCGCAGAGCGAGCGGAGCAGCGCGAAGAGGTGGTGGTCCGCCGGGCTCGACAGCGTCCCCGACCGCATGTCGGGGCCTTGCGCGGCACCGTCGAGGGTGCAGACGAAGTTGGCCCGCACCCAGCGCCGTTCCAGTGGGTAGGCGTACAACTGGGCAAGGTCGCTGTCGTCCAGCTCGTTCGGGCTCGCCGGGAAGAGGGACTGCACGCCGACGATCCTGCCACTGCTGCACAATGGCCGATATGACTGACTCCATTGCCGCGAGGCTCCGCCTGCCGTTGGGCGCTGTCGACCTGCAGTCGATCGACCCGCACGACACACCAGGTTTCGACGGTGGCAAGGCGACGGGCAAACGCGCTCTTGCTGCCCTCGGACCGACTCTCGCGGAGGTGCAGGAGCGGTTGTACGCCGAGTCGAGGGCCGGCGGTACCCGACGCATCCTGGTCGTCCTGCAAGGCATGGACACCTCCGGCAAGGGCGGGGTGGTGCGGCACAGCCTGGCCGCCCTCGACCCGCAAGGGGTCCAGCTGGCCTCGTTCAAGGCGCCCACGAAGCAAGAGCTCAGGCACGACTTCCTCTGGCGCATCAACCCGCATCTTCCTACGGCGGGAATGATCGGTGTGTTCGACCGCAGCCACTACGAGGACGTGCTCATCGCGCGCGTCCGCGCGTTGGCGAAGGTCGCGGAGATCGAGCGCCGCTACGACGCCATCAACGACTTCGAGAAGGCGCTCGTCGATGACGACGTCACCGTCGTCAAGTGCATGCTGCACATCTCCAACGAGGAGCAGAAGGCCCGGCTACGAGCCAGGCTCGACAACCCCGACAAGCACTGGAAGTTCAACCCCGGCGACATCGACGAGCGGGCGAAGTGGGACAGCTACCAGGAGGCGTACGAGCGCGCGCTCGAGCGCTGCAACACCTCAGCCGCACCTTGGTACGTGGTGCCGAGCGACCGCAAGTGGTACCGCAACTGGGCGATCGCCACGCTGCTGCTCGAGCACCTGCAGCTGCTGGCTCCGCAGTGGCCGATCGCCGACTTCGACGTGGAGCAGCAGAAGGTGAGACTCGCCGGCAGCTAGTGGTCATCTCTGTTGGTTCGTCGATGACCATTTGGCTCAGGCCGGGATCGGCACCAAGCTGAGAGCACCGACGGAGTAGCGGGCGAGCAGCAGCCTCGCCACCTCGTCGTGTGCACCGAGCGGTGCCGAGACGGCCACCGCACCGGCTTCGAGCGCAAGCTCCGCTGCTCGGTCCGGCAGCTTGCCGGGTGCTACGAACAGCGAGCCCACTGCGACGTAGCGCTTGCCCTGCCGGCGCCAGTCCCGCACCGCCTCACCGGTCGACGGCGGAGCAGCGGAGGCGAACGCGACCGAGGTCGGCAGGTTGTGCCGGTGCCCCCAGAGCCGTGCCACCCGCAACATCGAGGCATTCGCCCGGGCGTCGGAGGAGCCGGCCGCCGCGAGCACCAGCGCGTCGAGCTCGCGGACCCTGGCCAGCCGCAGCGCCTCGCGCAGCCGCTCGTCGAGGACCGACAGCAGCGCTGGGTCCGCGCCGATGACGTCGGCAACGGTGACGGTGACGTCGGTCCGGTTGTCGTTGATCTCCTGGACGACGGCCGGGACGTCGACGCGGGCGTGGTACGCCGAGGTCAGCAGCAGCGGCACGGCCACGACTTCCGTGACCCCCTTGGCGGCGAGCCGGTCCACGACGGTGGCGAGGTTGGGTCGGACATGGTCGAGGAACGCCGTCTCGATCGGGAGGTCGGGACGCATCCGCTTCGTGTTGGCGGTGATCTCCCGGACGGTGCGCGAGGAGCGCGGGTCGGCGCTGCCGTGGGCGAGAGCGATGAGGACGGGAGCGTTGTTCATGAGTGGATTCCGCATTCTGTCTTGGATGTTCCGGCCCAGCGGCCGCTGCGGGCGTCGTTGCCCGGTGCCACGCGTCGCGTGCACGGCCAGCAGCCGATGGAGGGGTAGCCGTCGTATTGCAACGGGTTGACGGGCAGCTGGTGCTCGGTGAGGTAGCGGTCGACGTCGTCCTGCGTCCACCGCGCAAGCGGGGAGACCTTCACCTTCTCCTTGGCGGGGTCCCAACCCACGACGGGTGAGATGACGCGGTCGTGTGTCTCCTCGCGCCGCAGTCCGGTGGCCCAGGCGTCGTAGCCCTCGAGACCCGCACGCAGCGGCTCGACCTTGCGCAACGCGCAGCACAGGTCGGGGTCGGTCCGGAAGAGATCCTTGCCGTAGTGGGCATCCTGCTCGCGCACCGTGATCGTCGGGGACAAGGTGACGACGTTGACGGGAAGCGTCGCGGCGACGGCGTCGCGGGTGCCGAGCGTCTCGGCGAAGTGGTAGCCGGTGTCGAGGAACACGACGTCGACACCCGGTGCGACCCGCGACGCGAGGTGCGCCAGGACGGAGTCGGTCATCGACGACGTCACGCAGAAGCGGCTGCCGAACGTCTCCACCGCCCACTCAATGATTGCCTCCGCCGGCGCCAGCTCCAGCTCAGGACCGGCGATGACAGCCGTCTCTTGCAGCTCGTCGATACTGATCGTCGTCACGACGTCCTCCCTGCGGAGCTCACCAGGCCGAGGAACTTCACGGAGAAGGCCCGCAAGCACTCGCGGCACTCCCACGCACCATGGGTGTCACCGTGCGGGTGCAACTGCTCGCCCGCGCAGTAAGGGCAGTGCAGCGGTACGGAGTGACCGGCGCCGCTCATCGCAGCTCGCTCTCGTCCGCGCGGCCGGCCCAGGCGGCGAACCGCTCACCGTCCGCACGGCCCGCGAGGTAGTTGCGGCAGACGCGCTCGACGTAGTCGGTGAGACCGACCGACGTCACCTTGTGGGCGCGCAGCTTGCGGCCGAGGCCCGCTTCGAGACCCACGCCGCCGCCCAGGTGCACCTGGAAGCCTTCGACGTGGTTGCCGTCGTCGTCGAGGACCAGCTGGCCCTTGAGGCCGATGTCGGCGACCTGGATGCGGGCGCACGAGTTCGGGCAGCCGTTGAGATGCACCGAGATCGGTGTGTCGAGGTCGGGGATGCGTCGCTCCAGCTCGTCGACCAGCTCCGCGGCACGGCCCTTCGTCTCGACGATCGCCAGCTTGCAGAACTCGATGCCGGTGCAGGCCATCGTCGACCGCCGCCATTGGCTCGGCCTGGTCGACAGGCCGAGATCCTCGACCGCCTGCACGAACGAGGCGATGGCGCCCTTCTCGATGTCGAGCACGACCAGCTTCTGGTACGGCGTCGTGCGGACCCTGGTGGAGCCGTGTGACTCCGCCACGTCGGCAAGCTTGGTCAGCGTCGTGCCCGAGATGCGTCCCGTCGTCAGGCTGAGGCCGACATACAGTCGGCCGTCGGCCTGCTCGTGCACTCCCACGTGGTCGCCGTTGCCGAGCGGCTTCTCGGGCGGCTCGGCCTTGACCAGCCGGCGCCCGAGGTACTCGTCCTCCACGACGGTGCGGAACTTGTCGAGTCCCCAGTCGGCAATCAGGAACTTCAGCCGGGCACGCGACCGCAGCCGCCGGTACCCGTAGTCGCGGAAGGCGCCGACGACGCCCGCCCATACGTCGGGCACGTCGTCCAGCGCTACCCAGACGCCGAGGCTCTTGGCCAGCATCGGGTTGGTCGACAGACCGCCGCCGACCCAGACGTCGAAGCCGACGCCGTGCTCGGGGTGCACGATCGGCACGAACGCCACGTCGTTCACCTCGGGCGCGACATCCAGGC
>JACCVA010000147.1 GCA_013698435.1 Nocardioidaceae bacterium
GTCACGACACCTGACCCGTTGGTCAAGATGGCTGAGGCGTTCGGGTTCGGCGAGGTGACCGGTATCGACCTGCCCAGCGAGATGACGGGCCGGATCGCCGACCGCAAGTGGAAGAGGGCCTACTGGCGGGCCAACAAGGACTACTACTGCAAGCTCGGCAAGCAGCCGGGGGAGGACTTCGTCCACCGCTTCGCCCGGGAGTTCTGCATCGAGGGCTACACGTACCGCGCCGGCGACGCCGTCAACTTCGCGATCGGGCAGGGCGACACGATCATCACGCCACTGCAGCTCGCGACGGCCTACGCCGCCATCTCCAACGGCGGCACCTTGTGGAAGCCGCGCGTCGCCAAGGCCATCGTCTCGCCTGATGGCGAACTCATCAAGAGGATCAAGCCGCAGCGGGCCTCGAAGGTGCCGGTGCCGGAGCGCGTGCTGCGCTACATCGACACCGCGCTCCAGGGCACGACGAAGACCGGCACGTCTGCGTGGCGGTTCGTCGGGTTCCCGCTCGACAAAGTCAAGATCCGTTCGAAGACGGGCAGCGCCGAGGTCTACGGGAAGCAGTCGACGTCGTGGCTGGCGTCGTACGACGAGCAGTACGTCGTCGTGATGATGGTCGAACAGGGCGGCACCGGCTCAGGCACGTCAGGCCCGGCGGTGCGCAAGATCTGGGAGTCGCTCTACGGCGTCAAGGGCGAGAAGATGGAAGTGCGCGAGGCTGCCGAGCCCGGCGCACAACCGCCACACGGCTTGCCGGTGTTCGAGCGCGACGGCCGGATCACCGCTCCCGTCCTGCAGGCACCGGCCCGCTACTTCGACCGCTGGGTGGGTGCAGCCGGTGTGCCGGGCCTGCCACCGAAGCGGCACCGGGCCGACGGCCGACGCACCTCAAGTGAACGGTCGGCGCCATGGTGATGACCGCCCACGTCACCACGACGAGAGCCACCCGCCGGGTCAACGTGACCGAGACGCGCACTACCTGGCAACGCATGGACTGGATGCTTGTGTTCGCGGCCGGGGCACTCCTGGCGCTGGGTTCTGCGTTGGTGTGGTCGGCGACCGCCAGCAACGAGGCGCTGACGGGAGGCGACTCGACGGCGTACGTTTCCAAGCACGTCGCCAACATCGCGATGGGTGGCGTGTTGGCGTATCTCGTCGCAGCGACCGACCACCGGTGGGTGCGCATCTGGGCCCCCCTGGTCTACCTGGGGGCGATCGCCGGGCTGGCGCTTGTGATGTCTCCGCTCGGGGCGGTCATCAACGGGTCGCGGTCATGGATCCTCATCGGCGGCATGTCGATCCAGCCGGCGGAGTTCGCCAAGCTCGGCGTCGTGGTCGGGATGGCACTGGTGCTGGCGGAGAAGACGGAGCTGAGACGCCAGAGCAACCACCTGCGGACCACCGACGTGATCGGCGCGCTGGTCATCGCGGCGATACCAGCGGGACTCATCCTCGCCCAACCCGACCTCGGCACCATGCTCGTCCTCAGTGCGACGGTGTTCGGGCTGCTCGCGGTCGCCGGGACCGCCAAGCGTTGGCTGGTCGCGCTGATGGCCGCGGCGGTGAGCGTGATCGTGGCGGCCTTCCAGCTCGGGATGCTGAAGGGCTACCAGCTCGATCGGTTCGGCTCCTTCGTCGACCCCGGACTCGACCCCGACGGCGCCGGCTACAACACGATCCAGGCACGGATCGCGATCGGGAACGGCGGGCTCTTCGGGCAGGGGCTCTTCAGCGGCTCGCAGACCCAGTCGGGTTTCGTGCCGGAGCAGCACACCGACTTCGTTTTCACGGTGGCGGGCGAGGAGCTCGGTCTCATCGGCGCGGGTGTGCTGATCGCACTGCTGCTGGCGGTGCTCTGGCGGGCGGCTCGGATAGCAGCCAAGGCCGACGACATGTTCGGACGGCTGGCCGGCGCGGGCATCGTCTGCTGGTTCGGCTTCCAAGCGTTCCAGAACATCGGCATGTGTCTCGGCATCATGCCTGTCACCGGCGTACCGCTGCCGTTGGTGTCGTACGGCGGAACCTCGATGTTCGCGTCACTGATGGCGATCGGGCTGCTGCTCAACATCCATCTGCGTACCGAGCGTTCCCTGGGCATCGGCGTGGTGCTGCGTGGCCGGGTCGCCCGCTCCCGCCGCTTCTGACCGACTTGTCAGGCCGTAGTGGACACCCGCAGGCGTAGGCGACGCTGACAACTCGGTTAGGGTTTGAGTCATGCCCGTCCAGTCTGTCTTCAGCCAGCTGGAGCCGCTGCTGCCGACTGTGCAAAAGCCGATCCAGTACGTCGGCGGCGAGCTGAACTCGACCGTCAAGGACTGGGACAGCGCCGCCGTGCGCTGGGCGCTGATGTATCCCGACGCGTACGAGGTGGGTCTGCCCAATCAGGGCGTGCAGATCCTCTACGAGATCCTCAACGAGCGTGACTGGATCCTTGCCGAGCGCACCTATGCGGTCTTCTCCGACATGGAGCAGGTGATGCGCGGCCATCAGATCCCGCAGTTCACCGTCGACGGTCACCGGCCGGTTGG
The DNA here is from genome assembly GCA_013698435.1 of Nocardioidaceae bacterium. Taxonomy (GTDB): domain Bacteria; phylum Actinomycetota; class Actinomycetes; order Propionibacteriales; family Nocardioidaceae; genus JACDHG01. The sequence continues at coordinate 2,529 of JACCVA010000147.1, forward strand.
TGAGTTCGACGTGCTCGGCATCTCGTTCGCAACCGAGCTGGGCTACACCAACATGCTGACGGCGCTGGATCTCGCCGGCGTACCCCTGCACGCGCGCGACCGTGACGACTCGCACCCGATCGTGCTGGCCGGCGGTCACTCGGCGTTCAACCCCGAGCCGGTCGCCGACTTCATCGACGCCGCCGTCCTCGGCGACGGCGAGGAGATCGTGCTGGCGATCAGCGCGGTGATCCGGGAGTGGAAGGACCAGGGTCGCCCTGGCGGGCGCGACGAGGTGCTGATGCGGCTGGCGAAGTCCGGCGGCGTCTATGTGCCGAAGTTCTACGACGTCGACTACCTCGCCGACGGGCGCATCCAGCGCGTCGCTCCCAACCGGTCCGGTGTGCCGTGGCGGGTGCACAAGCACACGCTGATGGACCTCGACGCGTGGCCCTACCCCAGCAAGCCGCTGGTTCCCCTTGCCGAGACGGTGCACGAGCGGTACTCCGTCGAGATCTTCCGCGGCTGCACCCGGGGCTGCCGGTTCTGCCAGGCGGGCATGATCACCCGGCCCGTGCGTGAGCGTTCGATCACCACGATCGGCGACATGGTGAAGACCGGTCTCGACACGTCCGGCTTCGAGGAGGTCGGACTGCTGTCGCTGTCGTCTGCCGACCACAGCGAGATCGCCGACGTGGCCAAGG
>JACCVA010000158.1 GCA_013698435.1 Nocardioidaceae bacterium
GCACGACACCCGGATCAGGGTTGGCTACCATCAGCAGCACCTGCAGAGGAGAGCCTGTGACGGCGGAGCAACCACCCGGTCCCACCGGGCACCAGTTCGAGACCCCGCGCGACGCGCCGGACCGCAACCTCGCGATGGAGCTCGTCCGGGTCACCGAGGCAGCGGCCATGGCGGCAGGCCGCTGGGTCGGCCGGGGCGACAAGGAGGGCGCCGACGGTGTCGCCGTCAACGCCATGCGGGCGCTGATCGGCACAGTGGGGATGGACGGCGTCGTCGTCATCGGTGAGGGTGAGAAGGACAACGCCCCGATGCTCTTCAACGGCGAGAAGGTCGGCGACGGCACCGGCCCGCAGGTCGACGTGGCCGTCGACCCCATCGACGGGACCACGCTGGCCGCCAAAGGCATGAGCAACGCGGTGGCGGTGATGGCGGTGTCACCGCGCGGCTCGATGTACGACCCCTCGGCAGTCTTCTACATGGAGAAGCTCGTCACCGGCCCCGAGGCCGCCGACGTCGTCGACATCCGACTCCCCGTCGCGGAGAACATCCGGCGTACGGCGAAGGCAAAAGGCAGCTCGAACGACGACATCACCGTCGTCATGCTCGACCGCCCTCGGCATGAGCGGATCGCCGAAGAGGTTCGCGCCACCGGCGCTCGCATCAAGTTCATCACCGACGGCGACGTGGCCGGGGCGATCATGGCGGCGAGGGCAGACACCGGCATCGACCTGCTGCTGGGTATCGGTGGCACACCCGAAGGGATCATCGCCGCCTGCGCCATGAAGTCGCTCGGCGGCGTGATCCAGGGGCGGCTCTGGCCGAAGGATGACGAGGAGCGGCAGAAGGCGCTTGACGCCGGCCACGACCTCGGTCGGGTGCTGACGACCGACGAGCTCGTCGCAGGCGACGACTGCTTCTTCGTTGCGACCGGAATCACCGACGGTGAGCTGCTGCGGGGGGTCCGTTATGCCCACGGTGGCGCCACCACCCACTCGCTCGTGATGCGCTCGCGCAGCGGCACGATCCGGTCGATCCTGAGTGAGCATCGGCTGGAGAAGCTCCGCTCGTACGCCGCGGTGGACTTCGAGCACGCCTGACGATCGTTGTAAACTCGGCGGTAACAAACCAGAGGTACGTCGCTCGGACCCTGCGCCCGACCGACCGGCAAGGGGAGCAGGCATGTCGCCCATCGAGCACAGCGCCGAGGCCGTCGCCCATCTCGACAGTGGGATCGACATCTGCTTTGACACTGTCGGCGATCCGAACGACCCGGCACTGTTGCTGATGATGGGACTCAGCGGGCCGCTCATCTGGTGGAGCCCGGGCCTCTGCGAGGTGCTGGCATCCCGCGGCTTCTTCGTGATCCGCTACGACAACCGCGACGTCGGTAAGTCCACCAAGCTCCGTGGCCAGGGCGGACGCCGCGCTGACCTCGTCCGGGCGTTCACCGGCAGGAAGACCACGCCGCCGTACGCCCTGAGCGACATGGCTGACGACGCCATCGGGCTGCTCGACCACCTCGGCATCGAGCAGGCTCACGTGACCGGTGTGTCGATGGGCGGCATGATCGCGCAGACTCTCGCGATCGAGCACCCCGACCGGGTGCTGTCTTTGGTGTCGATCATGGCCACCACCGGCAGGCGCACCGTCGGCTGGCAGCATCCGCGGTTGCTTCCGATGCTGCTCAACGGTGAGCGCTCTGACCGTGACCGTGTGATCACCATGTCGGTGAAGACGTGGGCCATGATCGGCTCACCGGCGTATCCCATGCCTGCCGAGGAGACCAAGGTCCGTGCAGCGGAGACGTTCGACCGGGGCATCAGCTCGTCGGGGGTGATCCGGCAGATGCAAGCAGTGCTGTCGCAACCCGACCGCACGGATGCGCTACGCCGGCTGCACATGCCGGCACTGGTCATCCATGGACTGAAGGACCCGATGGTGCACGTGTCCGGCGGCCGCGCAACGGCGGACGCCATCCCTGGTGCAGAGCTGCTGTTGGTTCCCGGGATGGGACATGACCTGCCGAAGGAGCTGTGGACGACGTTCGCTGACGGGATCCAGCGCACCGCTCGCCGCGCGACCTCCGTCGAGTCCCGCTGACCACCCGCCGTTTCCAGACCTTCGCGTCGAGCCATCGATGGGCGCCGCAGAGATCTACGCAGTGGGCGCGACAAGCTCGGCCAGCGCGTCCTCGAGGTAACCGATCAGGTTCCACACGTCGGGCACCAGCTCTCGGCAGGCGATCAGTCCGAAGTCGAGAGCTCCGTTGTAGGAGAACAGCGTGATGTTCAGGGCACCGGTGAAGTCGGTGATCGCCGACACCGGGTAGACACCCTGCACGGCGGCTCCAGCGACGTACAGCGGCAGCTGCGGACCTGGCACGTTGGAGACGAACAGGTTGAACGGGAAACCCCCTACCGCCATCATCTGGAAGATTGCCCGGGCGGCGAGTCCCGACAGGGCGGTCGGGATGACCGCCGTTAGGTCCTGCAGGATCGATGCTGGTACCGCGTCGAACTGCTCCTTGGCCTCGGCCATCCCCACCCGTACGCCGACCAGACGCTCAGCGGGGTCGGCGATGTGCGTTGGCATCTCCGCAAGCATCACCGAGATCTGGTTGCCGTTGTCTCCCTGCTGGTCCTCAGTGCGCACCGAGACGGGAACGGCGACAACGATCGGTGTCGCAGGCAGCCCGTCATGGTCCAGCAGCCACCGACGCAGAGCGCTCGTGCACAGCGCCATCACGACGTCGTTGACCGTCATGGCGAACGCGTTCTTGACCGCCTTGATGTCATCGAGCGGCAAGGAGCCGTACGCGAAGCGCCGGTGCGCGGTGATCGGAGCATTGAGCGGCGTCTGTGGGGTGGAGATCGTGCGGCGGCCGACGTCGCGGCCGTCCTCGCCACCAGAGGCGAGCCGCAGCGCGGCATCGGCGAGCTCACTGATCGTCCTGGAACCGGGGACCAAGCTTGCGCCCGGCATGTCAGCCAGATGCGGCAGTGCGCGCGGCAGCGTCCGCATGATGTCCAGCGGCTGGGTTGCCATCGAAACGAGCCCTTTGCCGATGAGCTCGGTTGTGCTGGGCATCGGACCGGGACCCCAGTACTCCTCCGGTGGCTCCTCGACCCGCGGCTCGACGGTGACATCCATGATCGTCGCGAGGATCTCGGCGCCAGAGATGCCGTCGATCGCCGCGTGGTGGACCTTGGTGTACAACGCCTGTCGGCCGGCGGAGACGTTGTGGATCAAGTACATCTCCCACAAGGGCCGGGTCCGGTCGAGCGGGCGGGCATGGATCCGCGCAACCTGTTCGCCGAGCTGGCTGTCGTCACCGGGCGCGGGCAGCCCCACCTCGCGGAGATGGAACTCGATGTCGAAGTCCGGGTCGTCGATCCAGTACGGGCGACCGAGACCGAGCGGGACGCTGACCAGCCGCTGTCGCAGCGGGGCGGCTAGGTGCAGACGGGGCTCGACCACATCGCGGATCCGGTCGAGGGTCAGCTCGCCACCGGGCGCACTGGACGGGTCCAGCAGGATCAGGCTGCCGACGTGACCTACCGTCGTCGCGGACTCGACGTGGAGGAACTGGGCATCGAGCGAGGAGAGCTGCTGCATGCCGCCAGTCTGACGCACCAGCAGACACCGCGACAGCCGCCGGTCTGCCGCTGCCCCCAGCCGGCGCACGCAGGCTCGACCGTGTCAGTCGGCGACGACCAACACCGGCGCTGGGTCGATGTCGATCGACACCCGATCACCCAACGTGACGCCGTGGGCGCTGGTGCGAGGGATCTGGGAGACGAACTGGGTGCCGTCATCGAGGTCGACGGTGAGTCGCGAGATGGCACCCAGGAAGCTCGAGACCGTGACCACTCCAGTGCCAGCAGAATCGGGTCGGACGCGCACCGACTCAGGGCGTACCAGCGCCGTCCCATCACCGCCACCGATCGATCCGTCCAGGAGAGGCAACCGGGTGCCGGCCACCGTGGCGGTGCCGTCGGAGACGGTGGCCCGGATACGGTTCGTCAAGCCGACGAACTCCGCGACGAACTGCGTCCGCGGCTCGGAGTACAGCACCTCGGGGACGGCAATCTGCTCGAGCCGACCGGCCCGCATGACCCCTACCCGGTCCGCGATCGCCAGCGCCTCCTCCTGGTCGTGCGTGACGAACAGCGTCGTGGTCCCGACCTCCAGCTGGACCCGGCGGATCTCGTCACGCAGCTGGCCGCGAACCTTGGCGTCGAGCGCGGAGAGCGGCTCGTCGAGCAGGAGCACCGACGGCTCGAAGGCAAGAGCCCGGGCCAGCGCAACCCGCTGCTGCTGACCGCCGGAGAGCTGATGGGCGTAGCGCTCGCTCTGGGTGTCGAGGCCAACGAGCTCCAGCACCTGCATGGCGCGCGCCTTGCGTCTGCCGGCGTCGACCTTGCGCAGCCTGAGACCGAACTCGACGTTCTGCCGCGCGGTCATATGTGGGAACAGGCTGTACGCCTGGAACACCATTCCCATGTCCCGCTTGTTGGCGGGGGTCCTCGAAACGTCCTTGCCACCGACGAGCACCTGTCCAGAAGTGGCGTCGTCGAGGCCGGCGACGATCCGCAGCGCGGTGGTCTTGCCGCACCCTGAGGGACCGAGCAGCACCACGAGCTCCCCCGGCGCCAACGTGAGGTCGAGTCCGTCGAGAGCGTTGACCGATCCGAACGTGCGGGTCAGCCCCTCCAACCGCACCTCGACACCCCCGCTCGCCACGCCTTCGGAAGAAGGAGCGTCCGCGGGCTTGGCTTCCTTACCCTGTTCTGGGCGCGCTGACATGTCGGCTTCACTCACGACGTGGCCTCCCGACCTTTTCGACGCGTGCCGACGAACGACAGCGCGAACAGCAAGATGAATGCCAGCCCGAGCGAGGCGAGCGACGCCGCCACGCTGACGACCGAGTTCCGCAGGCTGAACTCCGCGATGACCACCTGCAGGTTGTCGAAGAGAAGCAGCGAGGCGAACGTGAACTCGCCGAACACCAGCGCGACAGCAAGGAAGGCGGCCGACAGAATCGCCGACGTCACGTTCGGGACGATGATGCGGGCGATGACGGTGCCCCAGCCTGCGCCGAGGCTGCGAGCCGCCTCCGACAAGGTGCCGACGTCGATGCTGGACAGTCCCGAGTCCAGCGCCCGGTAGCAGTACGGCAGGACCAGCACGATGTAGGGGAACGTCAGGCTGAGCGCGGTGTCCGTGACCAGGTACTCGACCCACAGCTGCACGTTCTGAAAGCCCACCACGACCACGATCGCGGGGATCGTCAACGGCAGCAGGCAGATGAACTCCATCGCCTTGCGCGCCTTCGGCACCTTCAGCCGCACCCAGACCATCGTCGGCAGCAGGAGAAGCAACATGCCGACAGCCGTCAGCACGGCCAGCTCGAGCGACGTCTTGATCGCGTCGGTCAGGGTGGGATCCTCGGTGAGGACCCCCCACGCCGACCACGACCCACCCGCAGGGTTCTCCCGGCCGCTGTAGAGCAACATGGAGTACAGCGGCAGCACGAAGAAGAAGCCGACTACAAGCAGCACGACCCAACGGGTCACCGCCTGGCTCCGTCGGCGCCGCCCCGCGGTGCTCATCGCAGCCACCCCGACGTACGCCGCTCGAGCCGGCTGTAGGCGTACATCACCACGCTCACGATGACCACCATCTCCAAGGCGATCGAGTAGCCGAGATTCTGGTATCCCAGCACGACCTCGCTCTGCAAGGCCTTGCGGATCTGCAGGGGCAAGATCGGTGAGCCCTGACTGACGAGCGCCGCAGCCGTCGCGTACGCCGCGAACGCGTTGGCGAACAGCAACAACATGGAGCCCAGGAACGCGGGAAAGACCAGTGGTAGCCCGACGTGGCGCCAGTACTGCGCGGTCGTCGCCCCCAGGTTGTCGGCCGCCTCACGCCACTGCGGCCGGATACCGTCGAGTGCCGGCAGGAAGACGATCACCATCAATGGCACCTGGAAGTACGTGTAGACGAGGACGAGGCCCTTGAGCGTGAACAGCCACCCGCTTGTCGTGAAGTCGACGATGTCGTGGTTCTTCAACCACAAGCTCACGACTCCTTCGCGGCCGACCGTGGCGATGAAGGCGAAGGCCAGCGTCACCCCGCCGAACTGGGCGAGGACCCCGGACAGGCTGGCGACAGACTTACGCAGGATGCCGTTCGGTTTGGCGGTCGACACGACGTAGGCGACGAGGCCACCGACCATGGCTCCGATGACGGCGGTCGATGCCGCCAGCAGCAGGGTGCGATACGTGATCTCGAGCATGGTCGGCTCTTTGAGAGCCGTGATGCCTTCGAGCGTGAACCTTCCGTCGACCGTGACGGCACCAATAGCGACGACGATCGTCGGAATGAAGAGGAACAGGGTCACATAGACGAGGAACGGTGCGAGCCCGACGCTCGCGCCGATCCTGCGACTACCCGCCACCGCAGAGGGGCGTCTCAGCGAGCAACGGGCGCATGCTCAGCCGGAGGCTTTCGCCCAGTTGCCGCTGAGGTACTCCGCTGCCTTCGCGGTCTGCTCGTCCGTGACGATGACCGGCTCTCCGGACACCGGCGGCAGCGCTTTGTAGGCATCGCTGTCGATGGTTCCGGCCTCGACCATGGCGTCGGCGCGAACCGGACGCGCTCCACCTTGGAGCCACAGGTTCTGCCCCTCGTCGGAGTACAGGAACTCCTCCCACAGCCGCGCGGCGTTGGGGTGCGGAGCCTCCTTGTTGACCGCCTGGAAGTAGTAGCCAGCGACGACCGCGTCGTCAGGCACGAATACCTTCCAGGTCGGCAGCTTCGCCGCCTCGGCGGCGTTGAGGTAGTCCCAGTCCACGACCACCGGGGTCTGGCCGGACTCGATCGTCGCTGAGCTCGGGCCGACGGGCAACAAGTTGCCGGCGTCGTTGAGCTGGCTGAAGTATTCGACACCGGGTGCGATGTCGTCGGCGGAGCCACCTGTGGCGACGGCGGCCATCATGACGCCGCTGAACGCCGCACCGGCGGTCGTCGGGTCGCCATTGAGCGCCACGGCGCCCTTGTAGTCGGATCCCAGCAGGTCGTCCAGGCTCGTCACGTCAGGAACCTTCGCTGAGTCGTAGCCGACCGACATGTAGCCGCCGTAGTCGTTGACCCAGAGACCGTCGGGGGCCTTGAACTCCGCCGGGATGTCCTCCCACGCCTGGACCTTGTAGGGCGCGAACATGTCGGTGTTGGCGAGCGCAACCGCTTGTCCGAGGTCGAAGACGTCGGGTGCCCGGTCCTTTCCTGCCAACCGCTTGGCGGTGTCGATCTCGGTCTGGCTGTCGGTGTCGGGCTGGTCGGAGTTCACCGTGATGTCGTACTTCTCTTCGAAGGCCGCGATCACGTTGCCGTAGTTGGCCCAGTCGGGAGGCAGCGCGATGACATTGAGCTCGCCTTCCTCCTCGGCCTTCGTGAC
>JACCVA010000166.1 GCA_013698435.1 Nocardioidaceae bacterium
TCGACGGCGTCCGTAGCACCGAGTCGTTCGTCTACCTCAAGCTGCACAAGCAGACGTACTCCTGGGGAGTGCGGTGACCTACCGCGACATCTCGCTGTGGCACGAAACGGCTGACGCGCTCGTCGCCGGGCCCGCCCTCGAGGGCTCGAACACGGTGGACGTCGTCATTGTCGGCGCCGGTCTGACGGGGCTGTGGACGGCCTACTACCTAGCTCGACGCGACTCGACCCTCTCCATCGCCGTCGTAGAGAAGGACGTCGCTGGCTTCGGGGCATCAGGACGCAACGGTGGCTGGATGTCGGCGCTGTTCCCGGCGTCCGCCGCCAAGCTCGCCGCCATGCCGGGGTCGTCGCGCGATGCTGCGCTCCGGCTCGAGAGTGCGATGCGGGCCAGCATCGGCGAGGTCGAACGAGTGGTGCAGACCGAGGCCATCGACTGCGACTTCCATCGGGGTGGCACCCTAACGTTTGCCCGGACCGTGACCCAGCTCGAACGGGCACGCGCCCACGTCGAGGAAGCCCGTGCCTGGGGCCTGACCGACGCCGACCTCCGCCTGCTTGGCCCTGCCGAGACGGCTGAGCACGGGCGTGCATCGCGGGTGCTGGGCTCGACGTACACACCGCACTGTGCCCGTGTGCACCCGGCGAGACTCGTCCGTGGTCTGGCTGCCGCTGTGAAGCGGCTCGGGGTCACCGTCTACGAGCAGAGTCCGGCGACGTTGGTGGAGCCCAGCCGGGTGACCACCGACCGTGGCGCAGTGCGCGCGTCGTACGTCGTCGTGGCGACCGAAGGCTTCTCCGCCCTGATCCCCGGAGCCCGCGAGCGCCACCCCGTGGCTCCGGTCTACTCACTGATCGTGGCGACCGAGCCGCTGTCGGACGCCGTCCTCGCCGACGTGGGACTTGATGACTTCCCGACGTTCTCCGACTACCGTCACCTGATCATCTACGGCCAGCGCACCGCCGACAACCGGCTGGTCTTCGGCGGCCGCGGCGCGCCGTACCATCTCGGCTCAGCGGTGAAACCGGAGTTCGACCGGGAGCCGCGGGTCTTCGCCAACCTGCGCAAGACGCTCGTCGACCTGTTCCCCGCGGTGGCTGGTGCCCGCTTCACCCACTGCTGGGGAGGCCCTCTCGGCATCAGTCGCGACTGGATGGCGTCGGTCGGCCTGGACCGGCATACGCGCATCGGGTGGGCGGGCGGTTACGTCGGCGACGGGGTCACCACCACCAACCTCGCCGCTCGCACCCTCACCGACCTGATCACCGAAACCCCCTCGCAGCTGACCGACCTGCCCTGGGTCAACCACATCTCGCCCCGTTGGGAGCCCGAGCCGCTTCGGTGGCTGGGGATGAACGCGGGGCTGCGCGCCATGTCGTTGGCCGACCCCGAGGAGCGGGTCACAAAACGGCAGAGCGTCATCGCCAAGGCGATGGGTCCACTCCTCGGCGGCCACTGACCGCCGGCCGCCTCACGCCTGCGTCGCGAACGCCGTTCGCAGCAGCGACCGCACCTCGTCGGCGCTGGAGGCAGCCACGGCATCGGCAGCGACCCGGCGTACGTCCTGAAGATCGAGCTGACGCACCCGCTGCTTGACCAGCGCGACAGCGGGACCCACCGTGCTCAGCTCGCGTACGCCGAGACCAAGCAGCAGGGCTGCTCCGTCCAGATCACTGGCAAGGTCACCACAGACCGCGACCGCCGTTGTCGCGGCGACCTCGTCGCACACGGTCCGCACGAGCCGGAGGACGGCCGGGTCGAAGGCGTCGGCCAGCTGCGCCACGGCGGCGTTCCCTCGCTCAGCGGCCACGGTGTACTGGGTCAGGTCGTTGGTGCCGATGCTGACGAAGTCGAGCCCACGCGACAGGTCGGCCACCCTCAGGGCTGCCGCCGGCACTTCGATCATCACACCCACCTCGAGGCCGTCCGGCACCGCGCCGCCCGTCGCCGCGGCTGCCTCCTGGAGCCGCTCGAGTGCCCAGTCCACCTCCGCCCGGGTCGTCACCATCGGAAACATCACCCTGGCCGGTGACACCGCCGCCAGGCGACACACCGCCGTCAGCTGCTCGACCAGGAGATCGGGTCGGGTCCTGAACACGCGCAGTCCACGTTGACCGAGGAATGGGTTCGCTTCGACGCTCAACGGCAAGAACGCCAGTGGCTTGTCGCCGCCCACGTCCCACGTCCGGATCGTCATCGGTCGGCCGCCGAGCGCCTCGGACAAGGCAAGGAAGCTGTCCAGCTGCTCATCGGCCCCAGGGGCCGCACGCAGCTCGCCGAACAGCACCTCCGTGCGGACCAGCCCCGATCCCTCCGCCCCGTGGGAGACAGCTGCTAGCGCTTCACGCACCGACCCGACGTTGGCGACGACGTGCACGCTGGTCCCGTCGCGTGTCACTGCGGAGCTGGTTGCGACTGTCATGGCTTCGTCGCGTAGTCGCTGACGTCTGACCGCCAGTGCCCTGAACTGTGCGGTCTCCTCGTCGTCGGGGTTGACGACCAGCCGGCGTGCGGCGGCGTCGAAGGCGACCACGTCACGGTTGCGCACCCGTGCCCCGGCCTCACCTGCATCGGTGTAGATGGCCAGGCCACGTGACTTGGCGACGATCACGCCATGGCCGGTCGCGCCGCCGGCGAGAGTCACTACACCTGCCACCTCGGTCGGGTCGATCGCCGCCGCCGTCCCGGCATCGATCTCGGGCAGGACCAGCACCACCGGCGGACCGGCGTCGCGGCCGACGGATGTCTCGTCCTGGCGTCCAGTCAATGCCAGCAGCAACCGGCGCTCGACGCTTCGGACGTCCTGCGCCCGGGCGCGCTGGTAGCTGTCGGCCAGAGACTCGAACTCACCGGCCAGCGGCCCGAGCACGTCCGACCATGCCCCTGGAGCGGATGCGCCCGAGCTGATGGCCGTCGCTACTGGCTCGAGGACTTCCGGGTCGTCGAGCAGCGCCAGGTGTGCGTCGAAGATGCTCGCCTCGTCGGGCCCCACCTCGGCCTCGGTCCGACCGCGAACAGCAACGAGGGTCTCGCGCACCTGACTGAGCGCCGTGCCGGACCGCCCCAGCTCAACCTCCGGCTGCCCCGGCTCATAGCCCCCGACGTCGACATCGGTCGCCAGGCACCTGGCCGGCCCAACGGCAACATCCAGCCCCGACCCCGCCGCCATCGGCGGCTGTGTGCCGCTCGCGACCGGCTGGGCCGTGTCACCGATGCCGTCATCGGCGAACTGACGCAGCGCCGCGAGGGCCGCGTCCGCCTCACGTCCCGTGACCTGGGCCAGCAAGGTGCTTCCCTGTCGAGCATCCAAAGTCGCGACGCGGCTGAGACTTCGGGCGTCGATGGGGCCTCGGCCGGTGTCGAGGTTCGTCAGGTGAACGCGGACGTCGTACGACCGCACAAGCGCCACGAGCTTTGCCGCCGGCCTGGCGTGAAGCCCATGCTCGTTGTGGACCATCAGCTTCACATGAGGCGTGTCAGCATCAGGGGTGAGGCCGGGCGACGACGCGGCCGGGGGCTCGTCGGCGAGGTGCGCCTGCTTGGCAGCGAGTCCCTGCCGTGCCTCGGCAACGACGGTGTCCATGTCGGCCCCGGTGGCCGCCGTCACCACTGCTGCCACAAGTCCTTCGACCAGCGGGGCACTGCTGACCGTGACACGAGATGCCACCTCGGGAGCCAAGAACTCCAGTGCCATCTCGGCGCTGAGGACCGCGCTGCCCAGATCGAGCAGCAGCAAGATCCCGTCGGGGCTGTCTACCTCTGAGATGGCCTCCGCCACGGCCGAGGCGTCGGTGCCGAACGAGGTCTCATCGAGGCCCGCGGCAACCTTGATCAGCGGACGCGACGTCTCGTCGACCATCTCGCTGGCGAGCCCGACAGCGGCGTCACCAAGCGCACGGCTGTGCGACACAACGACGATCGATATCACGTGGCCCCCAGGGGATCGGCTACCCGAGCGAAGCGGCGGCCGACTCCAGCAGCAAGGTGGTGCTGGTGGCACCAGGGTCCTGGTGACCGGCGCTGCGCTCACCCAGGTAGCTCGCGCGACCCTTGCGGGCCACCATCGGCGTCGTCTCGTCGCGCCCTCTGGCGGCGGCTGCCGCGGCGGCCGCGAGCGCTGCACCGAGGTCGCCGTCGGCTCCCGCGTCGTCGTACGCCGTCAGGGCAGGCGCCCAGGCGTCGTAGAGCGTCTTGTCCCCCAGCTCGGCCTTGCCTCGCGCGACCATGCCCTCGACCCCGGCCCGCAGGGCTGCCCCGAAGTCCGCCGCGTCGATCTCGGTGGTGTCGGCGAGTGCAGTCCCGGCACGGAGGAAGAACGTGCCGTAGAGAGGTCCACTCGCCCCGCCGACAGAGCTGACCAACGTCATGCCGACCTTCTTCAGCAGCGCGTCCGCAGTCTCGAACTCGCTGTCGTCGAGCATGGTGGTGACTGCCTGCATTCCCCGCTTCATGTTCGTGCCGTGGTCGGCGTCGCCGATGGCGGCGTCGAGCTGTGTCAGCTCGGCGGCGTGCTCGGAGATCGAGTCAGCGAAGGCGCGCAACCAGCCGGTGAGGCCGCGGACGTCGACTGCCACTCTCAGACCCCCCAGCGCAGGCCGGGAGTGTTGACCGGCGCGTCCCACAACCGCACCAGCTCGTCGTCAGCCTTGAGCAGCGTGACGGAGCAACCGGCCATCTCGAGCGACGTGATGTAGCTACCGACCAGTGACCGGGCGACTGTGACGCCGGCCTTCTCGAGGAGCTGCGACACCTCGTGAAACATGATGTAGAGCTCGATCAGCGGTGTGCCACCCATGCCGTTGACGAACGCGATGACGGAGTCGCCTTGCCCATAGGGAAGGTCCTGAAGTACCGGGTCGACCAGGAGCGCCGCCACATCCTTGGCGGGGGCAACCGGCAGCCGCTGCCGACCGGGCTCACCGTGGATCCCGACGCCGAGCTCCATGTCGGTTTCGGAAAGGTCGAACGTCGGCTTACCGGCCGACGGGACGGTGCACGACGTGAGCGCCATGCCCATGCTGCGGCCGTGGTCGTTGACGCGGCGGGCGAGGTCGGCCACCTCCGCCAGGGGGCGGCCCTCCTCGGCGGCGGCGCCGACGATCTTCTCGAGCAGCACAGTGACGCCTACCCCGCGTCGGCCTGCGGTGTAGAGGCTGTCCTGGACGGCGACGTCGTCGTCGGTGACGACGGAGAGCACCTCGGTACCAGCGTCGGCGGCGGCCATCTCGGCTGCCATCTCGAAGTTCATCACGTCGCCGGTGTAGTTCTTCACGATGTGCAGCACACCCGCTCCGCCGTCGACCCCCTTGGTGGCGGCCATCATCTGATCGGGCACCGGGGAGGTGAACACCTCGCCGGCACAGGCGGCGTCGAGCATGCCGAGGCCCACGAACCCACCGTGCATCGGCTCGTGCCCGGAGCCGCCACCGGAGATCAGTCCGACCTTCCCCTGCACGGGCGCGTCCGCGCGATAGACGATGCGGTTCTCATGGTCAACCCGCACGCGGTCACGATGAGCGGCCTCGATACCGAGGAGGGCTTCTTTGACGACGTCGGCGGGGTCATTGATCAGCTTCTTCATGCAGTCATCTCAGCAGGTCGTGGCCGCGACGACAATGAGCTGAGCCTATGAGTTACGCAACCTAGGCGTGATCGTCTCCAGGACACCCGCGTCCTCGATGGTCGAGGGCACCGCCGGGTGCTCGCCGTCGGCGATCTGGCGCATCGTCTTGCGCAGGATCTTTCCGGACCGTGTCTTCGGCAACGCCGGTACGACGCGGACGTCGCGGAAGGCGGCAACCGGGCCGATCTCGTCCCGGACCGACGCCACCAGCTCGGCGGACAGCTCGTCCTCGTCGACGTCGCGACCCGCCTTGAGCACGACGAACCCGCGCGGCAGCTGACCCTTGAGCGGGTCGGCCGCGCCGATCACCGCACACTCGGCGACGTCCGGATGCTGCGCCAGCACCGCTTCGATCGAACCGGTCGACAGGCGGTGCCCCGCGACGTTGATGACGTCGTCGGTCCGACCCATCACGAAGACATAGCCGTCGTCGTCGACGTATCCTCCGTCTCCGCTGAGGTAGTAGCCGTCGAACGTCTCGAGGTACGACGCCACATAGCGATCGTCGTCTCGCCACAGCGTCGGCAGAGTGCCTGGCGGGAGCGGCAGCCGGAGGCAGATCGCGCCCTCCTGGCCGGGCGGCACCTGCTCGCCGCGCTCGTCGAGCACCTGGACGTCGTAGCCGGGCACCGGCACCGATGGAGAGCCGGCCTTGATCGACATCGGCTCGAGACC
>JACCVA010000171.1 GCA_013698435.1 Nocardioidaceae bacterium
GTGTCGTCGCTCCACTCACCCGGCGCATAGGGCCCGAGCCCACCGCCTCGCATCACGGCTCGCTCGTCGCCGACTGGGGGAGTGCCGAACTCGTATGGAACACCCAACGCGTCGCCGCAGGCCTGCCCGAGCAGCACTCCCGCGGCTCGGTGGGCCTGCGGTGTGGAGAGCTTGATGGTGCTCTGCATGGTCAGCCTCGCTTTCTTGGATGGACTGTGTCAGCGACCACCGACAGTCGCAGCCCTGGTTGCCGTGGGGCCGTCTCGAGGGTGACCGCCACCTGAGGTGACGACGTCGATTCGCCGCCATGTCCGCCGGAAGTCGCGTCGGTTCTTGTCACTAACCCGTCATCGCCACCGGGCTAAGGGAGCTGCCCGTGAGGAGAACTGTCGGCACCTTCCTCTACAACTGAACCAGTCGCCCAACACATGTATCCGAGGCGACCTTATTTGAGGGTGGGTCGAGATGAAGTTCTCTGCACAGCTGGATGTCAACATGGTCGCCGTCGAAGCGACCGACGAGGTGTCGTTGCTGCTGGACCTCCAGTCGCCGGCAGCGGCAACGGACGAGGATCGGGCCTCGGCAACCTTGCAGGTGGTGCTTGATCGCAGCGGTTCGATGAGTGGTGGGCCGTTGCAGGGAGCGATAGAAGCGCTGTGTGGCCTGGTGGCTCGGCTGGATGAGCGCGACAACTTCGGGGTGGTCGTGTTCGACGATGCGGCCCAAGTCGTCGTACCGGCAGGTCTGCTCACCAACAAGGAGCGAGTGCTGCACCAGCTGCAGCAGATCGTCCCGGGCGGGATGACCGACCTGTCCGGTGGTTATCTTCGGGGCCTGCAGGAGCTCAAACGTGCCGCGGCCGGCGGGGGTGGGACGTTGATGCTGATCTCAGACGGGCACGCCAATGCCGGTGTCACCGACCCGATGCACCTGGAGAAGATCGCGGCCCAGGCATCTGGCGACCGCATCGTGACGACGACGCTGGGCTACGGCCTGGGTTACGACGAGTCGGCGCTGTCGGCCCTGGCGCGTGGTGGTTCAGGCAACCACCACTTCGCCGAGGATCCTGACCGGGCGGGGGCAGCCATCGCCACCGAGGCGGGCGAGCTGCTCGCGAAGTCGGTGCAGGCCGCCAGCCTCCTCATCACGATGGAGCCGTCAGTCTCGCTGCTCAAGCTCTATAACGACCTGCCGTCCACTCAGCTCGGCGACGGCAAGGTGATGGTCGAGATCGGCGACTTCTACTCCAGCGAGCGCCGCAAGTTGTTGGTGCGGTTGGCAGTGCCGGCGATGGCTGGGCTGGGTCTGGCACAGATCGCCAGCCTCGAGCTTCGGTACGTCGAGCTGCCCGGCCTCGTTGAGCAGGTGGTGACCCTGCCGGTGCAGGTCAACGTGGTACCCGGCGACGAGGCGGCTGGCCGTGTCGCCGATCCGACGGTCCAGACCGAGGTGCTCTTTCAGGAGGCGCAGCAGGCCAAGAAGGAGGCCTCGGAGGCACTGGAGCGAGGCGACCGCACGACAGCCGCGACGTTGCTCACCGGAGCCGAGGACTTCCTCGGACTCGCGATGCAGGCGGCGCCGGCCGAGATGCAGTCTGACATCGCCAAGGAGTCGTTCGACGTCGGGTCGATGAAGGACCGGGCTTCGTGGGACGACGTGAGTCGGTTGTCCAAGGACACCCGAGCGTCGTTCCACGAACGCAACCGCAAGCGCGGTCGCGACTGAGCAACGGCTTCGACGGCGGTCGTCAGGTATGGAACTGCGCGTAGCGCTGCTCCAGGCGCAGCCGGTCTGGTCGGCTGCGACGCGCTGACGGAACAGTGAGCAGCAGGCCGTTCATCTCCTGGAGTCCGTTGCGCAGCATGGGCCCGTCGATCTGATGGAGGATGTCGTGCCGGATCTCGATCACGAGATCCGGTCGTACGCCGAGGATGTTGCGGTCGTATGCCGCATGGTGGATCTTGCACAGCGCCAACGCGCAGCCCGCGATAGGACGGGAACGCTCGTAGCGATCGCGCCACCGTGGTCGAGTCGCCGTCAGCGTCCCGCCCTCAGGCGGCAGCCTCGCCGTCAGGGCCGACGAGCCGGGCACAGGAAGTACCGACCGTGTCGTGGCGATGCTGGG
>JACCVA010000173.1 GCA_013698435.1 Nocardioidaceae bacterium
CGGCGCGTAGCGGGCAAGGGTTGCCGTACGCGGTGCTAGCCGGTCAGCGCCACGACGTCACGGCCGGTCGACCGACGTGGGTCAGGACGGTCTGCGTCGGTTCGGGTGAGCTCGTTGTGGACTCAGATGACGTCTGGGCTACGTCTTCGGCGCTCGCGCACGACGTCAACAGCAAGAGCGTGGTCAGGAGGGCCCACCCGACAAGACGTTTCACCTCGCCGATTATGGCCCGGCACGGGCTCAGGCGGAGGTCTTGTTCCAGCAGTATCCGAATCGTTGCCCGGCCTGCCAGTCCGCCGCAGTCGGGTAGGTCCAGCTGAACGTGTAGCCGCCGCCTTCTTCGACAACGGACTTGATCAGGTCTTCGCAGCGCTGCTGCCCGTCGTCCCTCGTCACACTCTCTCCTGGGTAGGGCTCCTCAGTGCCTCCGAGCCGCAGCGCGGCGACCGCCCGGAAGGCGTGCGGCTGGTTGCACGTCACCATCACCGACTCCGCGGTCCCGGGCTGACCGCCCGAGCAGAGGCCGTAGGCGGACACGATGTCGGGGTCGTCGAGGGCGCCTTTGAGCCTGACCGGCAGCTCTGCCAGGATCTTCTCCGCCTGCAGGGCGATGATGTCGCAGCGGACCCAGTGCGCACCACGGTCGAAGCTGGCCTGGTCCGGCAGGAAGTATGTCGCCGTCAACCGCACCAGGGCGCGGGTGGCAGCGTCGCCCCCTACGTACGGCGTGAACTCGGTGCGGCACGAGCTCGCCGCCGCCTCCTGCACCGCGCGGTTCTTGATCGCCACCCCCTCGAAAGCGATGTCGTCGGGCAGCGTAGTGACGGCGAACGTGTACGCCGTGTGCGGACGTTCGCACGACCTCGAAGCGGTGGTGTTGGAGTAGCGGTTGATGTCGCCGAAGTTCAGGTCGCGGCAGGTACCAGTGTCGGGTGGCGGCGGGAGTGGCTCGAGTGGCTTCGTAGACGTCGGCGGTCTTCCCTGAGTCGTCGTTGTCCCGCTGTCCGTCGCGGCGCTGGTGGGAGAGGAGGGTGAGCAGCCGCTCACGAGCGCCAGCACGCACAAGACGACGCCGATGAGTGTCGCCGTACTCACCTTGCGGTCGGTCATCGCCGCCCATCGTAGGCGACCGCCCTCGCGGGTGCCCCTGCGAAAGGATCCAACTGTCAGGTGGTGGGGACAGCGTCAGAGTCGGATCTTTCGGGCAGACGGCGTTGCAGGGCGACGCCGTGGCCGTTGACCCTGCAGCCGAGCTGATCGTTGATGGCGATCATGTGGTGGTTGGACTCGGCGTTCCAGGTGTCGATCGTCTCCAGCTCGGGGTGAGCCTCGCGCATCCACAGCAGCATCGTCGCCTTGAGCAGCATCCCGAGCCGGTGCCCGCGATGGCTGCCGACGACGGTGGTGTCCTCCTGCATGGCGACGCCCGGGCGGGTCTCGTCGACGCACATGATGGTGTGCCCCGCCCAGGCGCCGGCCTCCCGGTGGCGGGCCATCAGCCGGTAGAGGTGCTGACCGCGAGCAGCCATGGCCGCCTCGAAGCGGCGCAGCCTCTCGGGCGGGAAGGCATCCGGCTCCAGGTCGATGTCGTCGAGTGGTGCGTCGTTGATTGCCTCGTGCAGGTCCTGCAGGGTAGGCAGCCACTCCTCGGGTGCCGGGCCGTCGAGCCGGACCAGCTCGTAGTCGCCGGCGTGTGCGGCGGCTTCGTCGGCGTACCCCTGGATCGCGTCGTAGTCGAGCTGTGGGGGCCGCAGACGGCGCTGCACCGTGGCCTGGGCCATCTCGAAGCCGGCCCCGGTCAGGAAACGAGACGTGGGGGTGTCACGCATCGCAAAGGTCAGCAGCAGGTTGCGACCGGCCTCTCGCGCGGCCTGTGTCTGCGCGTCCAGCAGTGAGGTGCCGATGCCTCGGCCGACGTGGTCGGGGTGCACCGTGCAGAACACCATCGCCATCCGTGGGTTATCCCAGGTGGAGAGCTCGAGCTGTGCATGACCGACGATCTCGTCTCCGGCGCGCGCCAGCCAGAGCCCGTTGGACGGCGTGTCGTCGTGCCCGTGCTTGACCTGGCCCGCGAAAGTGCGGCCGTTGACCGGCGCCTGGTCGAGCCGGTTCGCCGATATCACCGCGTTCATGATGTCTGCGCAGCGGTCCGCCGTGGCCGCGTCAAGGGTCAGCGGGTCCACCCGCTCGATCGTCATGCCTGCATTTCAACGGAGAGGAGCAGCGGCGTGCAACGCAATATCGCGGACGGCGGGCCGCCACCAACGGCTCGGCGGTTTGTCGGCGGCGTGATCCTTGGTGTTAGCCTGGGCGCACCATGAAGGTCGACCGCTGGGCGCTGCTCCTTGAGTGCCGCGACGAGGTTCGCTGAGCCGGACCCCTCGTCGCGGGAGCTGTTGTCGTCCAGGCGCTGCCCACCTCCTCCTTCGAAGGTCCCTTCATGGCCATCCCTCCAGCATCGCGCTACTCCCAACAGCCGAGCGGTATGCCGTTCGCGCGCTACCGCGCCTTCCCGCCGGTCGACCTGCCCGACCGCACCTGGCCCACGAGGTCGCTGACGGCGACCCCGCGCTGGCTCTCCACCGACCTGCGTGACGGCAACCAGGCCCTGATCGAGCCGATGACGCCCGGCCGCAAGCAGAAGATGTTCGAGCTGCTCGTGGGCATGGGCTACAAGGAGATCGAGGTCGGGTTCCCGTCCGCGAGCGCCTTCGACTTCGACTTCGTCCGTCAGCTCGTCGTGGGCGACAAGATCCCCGACGACGTCACGATCTCCGTGCTCACACAGGCGCGCGAGGACCTGATCGAGCGGACCGTGCAGAGCCTCGTCGGCGCCCGCCGGGCGAACGTGCATCTTTACAACGCCACCGCGCCGCTGTTTCGCCGCGTCGTTTTCGGCGTCGACCGTGACGAGTGCCGGGCGATCGCCACCCGCGGCACCGAGATCGTGATGAAGTACGCCGAGGAGTATCTCGGCGACGTCGACTTCGGCTACCAGTACAGCCCGGAGATCTTCACCGACACCGAGCCCGACTTCGCCGTCGAGGTCTGTGAGGCGGTCTCCGACGTGTGGCAGCCCGGCCCCGGGCGCGAGATCATCCTCAACCTGCCGGCCACGGTGGAGATGTCGACACCCAACGTGTACGCCGACCAGATCGAGTGGTTCTCCCGCCAGCTGACCAGGCGTGAGCACTCGGTCGTGTCGCTGCACCCGCACAACGACCGAGGCACGGCCGTCGCCGCGACCGAGCTGGCGATGATGGCCGGCGCCGACCGGGTCGAGGGCTGCCTGTTCGGTCACGGCGAGCGCACCGGCAACGTGTGCCTGGTGACGCTGGGGCTGAACCTCTTCAGCCAGGGCATCGACCCACAGATCGACTTCTCCGACATCGACGAGATCCGCCGGACGGTGGAATACTGCACCGGCCTGCCCGTGCACCCGCGGCACCCGTACGCCGGCGACCTCGTCTACACCGCCTTCTCCGGCTCGCACCAAGACGCGATCAAGAAGGGACTGGAGGCACTTGACTCCGAGGCGCTGCGTGTCGGCGTACCCGTGCGTGAGCTGGCCTGGATGGCGCCGTACCTGCCGATCGACCCGATGGACGTCGGCCGCTCCTACGAGGCGGTCATCCGCGTCAACTCCCAGTCGGGCAAGGGCGGCGTGGCCTACATCCTGAAGGCCGAGCACAATCTGGATCTGCCGCGACGGCTGCAGATCGAGTTCAGCCG
>JACCVA010000176.1 GCA_013698435.1 Nocardioidaceae bacterium
GACGAACTCCGACTCACCCGTCAGGTCGGCATAGTCGGTACCGGTATCGGCGCAAGCAGCCACCAGCGGCTCGCCGTACTCCACGAACGGTCCGACGGTCGTGGCGACCACCGACGTCTGCTCGGCAAGCGCCCGCAGCGACGACGGGTCGGTCACATCGGCGGTAAGTACGTCGACGTTCGACCCGGCTGCACCGAGACCCGCCAGCCCCTTGCGGACTCGTTCGAGCTTGGCCGGGTTGCGGCCGGCGATCGCCCAGCGCAGGTCGCCGGGCGCGTGCTCCGCGAGTTGCTGCGCCGTCAGCCCACCGGTGAACCCGGTCGCGCCGAAAAGAACCACGTCGTACGCCGTCGAACGGGTGCCAGCCATGGTTCCCATGCTCGCATCCCCACCCGATTCGTCCGACCGGACCAGGCTGGGGTCGTCCTCACCCGGCCGGACGAATCGGAGGCGGCAGCCCGTTGGCGTTGCGGATCTCCGCGACGAACGCCGCCATGATCTCGGTCAGGCCGAAGTCCTTGGGGGTGAAGACCGCGGCCACGCCCGACCGCTTCAGCGCCGCGGCGTCGCTGGCCGGGATGATCCCGCCGACGACCACAGGGACGTCGACGAGGCCGTGCGCGCGCAGGCCGTCGACGATCGACGGCACCAGCTCCATGTGCGAGCCGGACAGGATGGAGATGCCGACCAGGTGCACGTCCTCGGCCACCGCCGCCGCCACGATCTCCTCCGGGGTGAGTCGGATCCCTTGGTAGATCACCTCGAACCCGGCGTCGCGCGCCCGCACCGCAATCTGCTCGGCGCCGTTGCTGTGGCCGTCGAGTCCTGGCTTGGCGATGAGCAGGCGGAGTCGGCCGCCGAGCTCCGCGCCGGTACGCCGGACCGTGTCGCGCACCGCTGCGAGCTCGGCACCCACCTCGGCCGCGCCGACGGCTCCGGAGACTCCGGTCGGTGCCCTGAACTCACCGAAGACCTCGCGCAGCGCGCCCGCCCATTCACCGGTCGTCACCCCGGCGCGGACGGCCGCAAGGGTCGCGGGCATCAGGTTCTCACCCGACGTGGCAGCGGACCCGAGCTGTGCCAGTGCGCGCTCTACCTCGTCGGGGTCGCGCTCCGCGCGCCACTGCTGGGTCGACCGCACCGCGGCGGCCTCGGCCTCCGGCTCGGCTGCCTGGATCACGGTGTCGAGGTCTGCGGTCAGCGGGGAGGGTTCCGTGTCGACGTACAAATTGACTCCCACGACCTTGTCCTCGCCCGCCTCGATGCGTGCGCGCCGCCGCGCGTGTGAGGCCACCAGCTCCTGCTTCATGTAGCCCGACTCGATCGCTGCGGTGGCGCCGCCCATTGCCTGGATGCGGGCGATCTCTTCCCGTGCGCATGCAGCGATCTCCGCCACCTTCGCCTCGATCACATGTGAGCCGTCGAAGATGTCGCCGTGCTCCAGCAGGTCGGTCTCGAACGCCAGGACCTGCTGCATCCGCAGTGACCACTGCTGGTCCCAGGGCCGAGGCAGACCGAGCGCCTCGTTCCAGGCGGGAAGCTGAACCGCGCGCGCCCGGGCGCCCTTCGACAGCGTCACGCCGAGCATCTCGAGGACGATGCGCTGCACGTTGTTCTCCGGTTGGGCCTCGGTGAGCCCGAGCGAGTTCACCTGCACGCCGAACCGGAAGCGGCGCAACTTCGCGTCCTCGACCCCGTACCGTTCCCGGACCAGCTCGTCCCACAGCCGTGCGAAGGCGCGCATCTTGCAGGTCTCCTCGATGAATCGCACGCCGGCGTTGACGAAGAACGACATCCGGCCGACGACCTCACCGAAACGCGCCGGTTCGACCTGCCCGGAGTCACGCACCGAGTCGAGCACCGCGATCGCCGTGCACAGGGCGAAGGCGAGCTCCTGGGTGGGCGTCGCAGCGGCCTCCTGGAGGTGATAGCTGCAGATGTTGATCGGATTCCATCTCGGCATCTCGTTGACCGTGTAGGCGATCATGTCGGTCGTCAGCCGCAACGAGTGCTCCGGCGGGAAGACGTACGTCCCGCGCGAAAGATACTCCTTGATGATGTCGTTCTGGGTGGTGCCCTGAAGCTCCCTTGGGTCGGCTCCCTGTTCCTCCGCGACCACCTGGTACATCGCCAGCAGCCACATCGCCGGCGCGTTGATCGTCATGGACGTGTTCATCTCCGCGAGCGGAATGCCGTCGAAGAGGCGTCGCATCTCACCGAGGTGCGGCACCGGCACGCCGACCTTCCCGACCTCGCCGCGCGCCAGCGGGTGGTCGGGGTCGTAACCGGTCTGCGTCGGCAGGTCGAAGGCGACTGACAAGCCGGTCTGACCCTTGGCGAGGTTGCCCCGGTACAGCGCGTTGGAACCGGCCGCCGAGCTGTGTCCGGCGTACGTGCGCATCACCCACGGTCGGTCGCGCTCGGCAGGGCTCGAGGCGGCGGTGTCGGGCATGCCCTGAGAGTACGACGGGGCGGCCGTGCCGCACCGCACTGTGTTGCCAGTCTCACGTCAGCGACAGTCAGGTGGCCAGCGGACGGTCAGGCGGAGAGCTCGAGGTTGCCGCGGTCGAACCGGAGTACGCGGTTGAGCCTGGTGACCGCGAGCACCCGGCGGACCTCCTTGGAACAGTTGCGCAGCAGCAGGCGCCGGCCGGCGCGTTCGGCGCGCAGATGGGCGGCGGTGAGCATGCCCAGCCCGGCCGCATCGATGAGCGTGAGCGCCGCCATGTCGATGACGACGTCCCCGGTCGCCTTGTCGAGCAGATCGTTGAGCTCGGTGCGCATGACAGCGACGTTCCTGCCGTCAAGATATGAACCGACCGTGAGCAGATCTACCGATGTCGACCTGGCCGCCATGTTTCCCCCCGTTGCTGTCCCCTGCTCCTATCGTGTACGACGCGCGAGCCGGTCGATAGGTTGCCACGCGCAAAGATACGGATCCGAGATCTTCGCGGCCGTGGTTCAGCGCGGGGCCATTCGCAGCGCCCCGTCCATCCGGATCACCTCGCCGTTGAGGTAGTCGTGGTCGACGATCATCAGCGCCAGCTTGGCGTACTCCTCGGGCAGGCCGAGCCGCTTCGGGAACGGCACTCCTGCCGCCAACGTCGCTCGGAACTCGTCGTTCACCCCCGCGAGCATCGGAGTGTCGATCACTCCGGGTGCGATGGTGCAGACCCGGATGCCGAAGCTCGCGAGGTCGCGGGCGGCCGACAACGTCAGACTGACGACGCCGCCCTTGGAAGCGGCGTAGGCCACCTGACCTACCTGGCCGTCGTACGCGGCGATCGAGGCCGTGTTGACGATGACGCCGCGCTGTCCGGCCTCGTCGGGCTCGGTCGTCGCCATCGCCTCCGCACCCAGCCGGAGCACGTTGAACGTGCCGACCAGGTTGACCTCGACGACGCGGCGGAAGAGCCCGAGGTCGTGCGGACCGCCCTTCGACAAGATCCGGCCCGCCGTGCCGACGCCGGCGCAGTTGACGACGATCCGAAGCGCGGCGACGGCGGCTGCCTTCTCGACCGCACCCCGCACCTGCGCCTCGTCGGTAACATCGGCCTCGATCAGCGTGACGCCGTGAGCGCGTCCCGCCTTGGCGATCGAGCCGGCGAGGTCGAGTCCGAACACCTGGGCGCCCCGGGCGGCGAGGGAGCTCGCGGTCGCTGCGCCCAGACCGGACGCCCCTCCGGTGACGATGGCGGCGACGTCGCTGAGCTGCATGGCAGGTGACACTAACGGCCGCCGTGCTGCTGCCGGCGCTCGGGGCGAGACGGTCAGTCGCGGTCGTGGTCGCCGCCGGGCTGCCACAGTACGTCGCCGTCGGCACGGTTGCTGTAGCGGGCCAAGATGAAGAGCAGGTCGCTCAGCCGGTTGAGATACCTGATGGCGACCGGGTTCATGGTGTCGGCGTGTGCTTCGTACGCCGACCAGGCCGACCGCTCGGCCCGGCGTACGACCGTGCGTGCGACGTGCAGCAGGGCGGCACCCTTGTCACCGCCCGGGAGGATGAACGACC
>JACCVA010000186.1 GCA_013698435.1 Nocardioidaceae bacterium
AACCGTGTCGATGAGCTTGGCCCGGGGATTCACCAGCAGGGCGCACCGACGGGTCACCTGTCGACCCTACCGGCGCTGGAAGCACGAGATTTGGAGCGCCCTGGCATCCGATCCTGTCCGTGGCCTGGGGGTTGGTACGTTCTGGCGGCTGAACTCGAGCGAAGTCGACAAGAGCGTTCCAAGCCAGCGCCCGGTCGGACCGACGCTGGCTTGGCGGGCCTCAGAGCGTGAGCGCGACGATGACGTTGTCGGCTGGTGCGCCCACCGCCTTGGCGAACCGGCTGACGACCTGACAGGCACTGTTCGCGTCGAACGACGAGCCCGGCATGGCTGCGGTCGTCCGACCGTCGCACGCCACTAGCAGCACCTCGCCGAACTGCCAGGCGCGGTGCGCCTGGCGTCGCTCGTCCTCGCCGAGGACAGGTTGCGGGTACGCCGCATCGCAAGCCAGCAGGTCGAGCGACTGGACCTGGCCGGAGACTCCCGTCAGCTGACCGGTCACCCGGGGACCGTCGGCCAGCGACATCGTCGCCGCCCAGGTCACTGGTTCGGTGCCGAGCCATTCCGGCAGGTCGAACGGGTCCACGAGCGCGATGGTGCGATCTCCTAGCGGGCGGGCGGGCGGTCGGGCCGAGCGCCATGGTCGCTGGTCCGTCGGTCGGCGGGCGGCGCTCAGATCGGCGACGCCTCGTCATCGTCGTAGTCAGCGTAGTCAGTCCCGCCGGCGAGTCCACGACGGCGGTCGACGAAACGGGCGATCTGTTCGGAGATCAAGAACAGTATGGTCATCGGCGTCGCCAGCATCAGCATCGTGATCGGGTCGGTCGACGGCGTGGCGACCGCGGCGAAGATGAACGTGCCGAAGACGATCCAGGAGCGCCATCGCGACAGGTGCCGCGCCCGCACCACACCAGCCAGGTTCAACAGCACCACGAACAGCGGGATCTCGAAGGAGATGCCGAACACGAGCAAGATGCGCAAGATGAAGCTGAGGTAGCCGTTGAGGTCGACCAGGTTGGTGACCTGGTCGGGGGTGAACCCGATCAGGACCGCAAGGCCCTTAGGCAGCACGTAGTAGCCGAGCGCCACCCCGGCCAGAAACAGCGGGCCGGCGATGGCGGCGAACAGCATCGTCCACTTGCGCTCGGTGCGGTGCAGCCCAGGCATGATGAAGGCCCAGATCTGGTACAGCCAGACGGGGCTCGCGAGCACGATGCCGGAGACGAGAGCAACCTTCATCTGCAGCAGGAACGGGGTCGCGACTCCTGCCACGATCGCCTCGGACTTGACGCCCTGCTCGCGGGCGAGCCGCCGGACCGTCGAGGTGTAGGGGTCGGTCAGGACCCGCGAGATCTCCTCGTAGTAGACGAAGCCCACCACGAACCCGATCACGATGACGATGACGGAGATCAGCAGCCGCCATCGCAGCTCGCGCAGGTGCTCGGTGAGGCTCATCCGCGCGTCGTCGGCCGGAGGGGGCTCGGACTTACCGCCGCCTTGCCTCCGGTTCAGCGTGACCATTCAACCCGCCGTGGAGGCGAAGGTCACTTCTCGGTGTGCGTGGGCGGCAGCGCGCTGGTGGTGTCGGCCGGTGTGGTGGGCGCAGACGGGTCTACTGCTGCCGGCCGTGAGCGCTCCGAGGTGATCTCGCTGCGAGTGCTGCCGGACGAGCGACGGCTGTCGAGGTCGTCATCGTCGTCATCGTCGACGAGACCCTTGGTCTCGGCCTTGAAGATGCGCAACGCCCGGCCGGTGCCGCGAGCGAGGTCGGGGAGCTTGCGCGCCCCGAAGAGGAGCACCAGGACGAGCAGGATGAGCAGCAGCTCGGTTGGTCCAAGACTTCCCATGATTCCTCTTCGCGTTGACGACGTGGTCTTCGCCCATCCTACGCCGTCGTCCGCACCGGATCGGCCTACCTTGTGAACTCAGCCCGAATAGTTGGCCAGGGCCGCCTGGGCCCGGTCCCGTACGGCTGCCGCCAGTGTCTGCGGCTCGATCAGCTCTGCGTCGCCGCCAAGGCGGAGCACGAGTCGCTCGAGCCAGCCCCGGTCGCGGTAGCGCAACCCGATCCGCAACCGCCCTGACGCCGTCTCCTCGCGACTCTCGATCGGGTAGTAGTCGGCGACCCACCGAGCGCCGGGCGCCAGGTCGAGCACCGCCAGCGGGTCGTCGGGGTCGGGCTGGAAGAGTCCGCCCGACAGGTCCTTCGGCCGGGCACCGGGTGGTGGCGTCGCTGCGGCGTCGAGCACCGCCACCGCTGAGATGCGGTCGAGCCGAAACAGCCGCGTCTCGCGAGCCCGGTGGCACCACGCCTCGAGATAGCCCTGCCCGTCGGCGAACACCAGTCGCATCGGGTCGGCGTCTCGCTCGGTCGTCTCGTCGCGGCTGGGAACGTAGTACGAGAGGTGCACGCGCCGGTTGCCGGCGAGTGCCTGGTCGATGGTGCTGCGTACGGCGGCGTCGCCTGAGTCGACGTGGACGTCGACCGCGGCGGCGGTCTGCCCGATCTCACCGGTGGCACGCTCGAGTTTGGACAGGGCCCGGTCGACGGCGTCGCGCTGGCTGTCGCCGCTGGCCTCACGCAGGGTTCGCAGCGCCACGATCAGTGCCAACGCCTCGTGCGGAGCGAGCCGCAGCGGGCGGGTGAGGTAGTCGGCATTGGTGAGCTTGACGACGCCCTCGCCATCGAGCGCCTCCATGTCGATGTCGATCATGTCGCCGGTGACGGCGTCGGGCAGCCCGCAGAACCACAACACCTTCAGGTCCTTGACGATCTGGCTCGGCCGGACCCCGAAGTCGCGGGCCACCTCGTCGATCGAGATGCCGTCGCGCGCACGCAGGTAGGGCACCAGCGCGAGCATCCGCTCCACCTGCTCCTGGGCGTTCGGGGTCACCGCTGCTCCACCCCCGCCACCAGGGACAGGCGACGTACGACGGCATCGCGTACCTCGTCGGGTGCGATCGCCACGATGTCGGGGCCGAAGGAGGCAAGCTCGTCGGCGAGTGAGGTTCCGCTCCCGTACGCCAGCTCGATCTCGGTCCACTGGTCGTCGACCTGGTGGCTGTTGACGGCGCGGCGCCGCAGCGCGTCCCCCGCACCGTGGCGCACCCGGACGGTAGCGCTGCTGTGGGGGTGCGGTGGCGCCAAGGTCCGGGCCAGGGCACGCAGGTCGAGGTCGTCGGGTGGCGCGTAGCTGCCTGGCTGACCGATCGGCGTAGCTTCACCCTCGATGCGTGACACCCGGAACATCCGGGCGTCGTCTCGGTCACGGTCATGACCGACGACGTACCAGTGGCCGTGCCAGGACACGATGCCCCACGGTTCCAGATGGCGGGTGCCGACCTCGGTCGCGGTGGCCGCCCGGTAGCCGAACTCGATCGGTGTGCGCTGCGTCACGGCGGCGAAGACCGAGTCGAAGGCGGGCTCATCGGTGGCCAGCTGCGGTTCCAGGATGGACAGCGCGGACTCGTCGACGTCGACTCCCCCAGCCCGGAGCTTGCGCAGGCCCTGCGTGGTGGCGGAGGCAAGGCTGGCGTGCTGCCACACCCGCGCCGCGAGGCCGACCACCGCCGCCTCGTCGGCCTCCAGGCTTACCTCGGGGAGCTCGAAGCGGTCGCGCCGGATCCGGTAGCCGACGTCGTCTTCGAAGCCCTTCTCGATCGGCCCCGTCTCGATCGGTATGCCGAGGACGCGCAGCTCCTCCTTGTCGCGGTCGAACATCCGGTCGAACGCGTCGTCACCCATGTCGTGGTAGGCCTCCACCGCCTGGCGGATGCGGCTCTTGCTGATGAAGGTGCGTGCGACCAGCAGGCAGATGGTCAGGTTCATCAGCCGTTCCGACTTGCGCTTGGTCACCAGGTCCTCTCGTCGAGCGTCGTCTCAGGTCAGCTGGCCTTGGCCTCGAGGATGTCGATCACGAAGATGAGGTCGGAGTCGGGTGGGATCGCAGCGCCCTTCCCCGCGCTTCCGTAGCCCAGCTCGCTCGGGATGGTGAGGACGACTCGGGAGCCGACCTTCTTGCCCAGCAGGCCCTGTTTCCATCCCTCTATGACTCCGCTCAGCGGGAAGCTGACCGGCTTCTTCTTGGAGTACGACTCGTCGAAGACCGTCCCGTCGGGGTAGACCTGACCGAGGTAGTTGACCGTCAACGTGTCGACGGCGGTGATGGCGCGGC
>JACCVA010000214.1 GCA_013698435.1 Nocardioidaceae bacterium
CGCAGACGAGGTCGAGCGGTTCACGATCTACGAACCCGTCAACGGCCAAGAAGGCGAGGACGGCGTCCTGGCGGCGATGCGGGCGTTCGGGAGCTCACTGGGACCGGAGCTCGGCTATGTCGAGACCTTCATCGCGGCGTCCATGCTCAAGCAGCGCGGCCAGGCGGCCGCGGCCAAGTCGCTGATCGAGCAGATGTACGCCCGGGCGTCACCGGAGCAGGCGCAGCGTATCCGCGAGATGGTGGAGCTGCAGCGGCTTGACCCCTTCGCGTGACGTCGTCAGCAGAGCTGGGTGAGTCGACCCGTGTCGACGTCGTAGAGGAAGCCGCCGACCGCGATCCTTGCGGGGATGAGTGGGTGCGCGCGCACGCGGGCGACGTCCTCATGCAACGCGGTCATCTGGTCGGCTACCGCGCCGAACGTCTCCCAGGAGGCGTCGCGCCCGCTGGCGTCGCTCACCTGTCTGCGCAGCTCATCCTCGCTCGCAGTCGCCATCGCGCACTGCGTATGCGGCACGACCAGCACCCGCTCGACCCCGAGGAGATTGACACCGAGAACGAGCGCCGCCAGCGCCTGCGGCGTCACGCGACCACCCGGGTTGCGCAGCATCTTGGCGTCACCGGGTTGGAGGCCGAGCATCCGCAGGGGGTCGATGCGGGAGTCCATGCACGTGACGACGCCGACGCCGGCGTGGGCGACGCCGTCGAACCCCGCCAGCTCGAAGGTCTCGGCGTATCGAGCGTTGGCGGCCAACAGGTCTTCGAAGTCGCCGGTCACGTTGTCGACGATAATGCCGGCTACCCCATCGTCGATCGCCTGCCTCTGCTGCCATGGTGAAGAGGCTCCCAGCGTCCCCACCAGCGAGGAGGCCATGACGCCTACTGTCCCTCGGGTCGACGACGCTGAGCGGCGCCGACGACTGGGCCGTCGACACCACCTCGCAGCGCAGGCGCGCGCCGCAGACATGGGCAGCGCGGCCCATAACCTCGTCGCCCTGCACTCCACCGACCCCGCGTCGGTGTACCTGTCGGCATGGGCCCGGGTCGACGGCATCACGCATGCCGACATCGACCAAGCCCTCTACGACGGGCGAACCGTCGTGAAGCACATGGCGATGCGTCGTACGGTCTGGGCCGTGGCGACCGACCTGCTGCCGGTCGTGCAGGCCGCAGCAAGCGACGACGTTGCGACAGCGCAGCGACGCAGTCTTGCCCGCGAGATTGTCAGAGCAGGCGTCAGCCAGGACGGCGCCCGGTGGGTTGCCGACGCCGAAGCGGCGACAGTTGAGGTCCTGGTGACGACCGGACCAGTCTCTGGCCGCGACCTCTCGCGGCGTGTCCCGGCCCTGCAGGCCAGGCTCACCTACGGCTCCGGTGACAAGACCCAGTCGGTGGGCGTCATCACCCGCATCATGACCATCTTGTCGGCCTCGGGCCAGGTCACCAGAGCCCGCCCGGGGGGCGCGTGGAACGACCGGCAGCCGCGATGGGTACTGATGGGCGACTGGTGCCCCGCGGCAGCCACCGAGCCAGCACCTGACGCGGCCGCAGCGCGCAGCACGCTGGCGCGGCACTGGCTCCACGCGTTCGGACCCGCGACGTTCGACGACCTCAAATGGTGGACCGGGTGGACCGTGGCCCGGACGAAGTCAGCGCTGCGCGACGCCGACGCCGTCGAGGTCGGCCTCGCCGATGACCGGCAAGGCTTCCTCCTGCCTGACGACCTCGAGCCAACCGAGCCGGTCGCGCCGTGGGTGGCGCTTCTTCCTGCCCTCGATCCGACCACGATGGGCTGGGCGCAACGCGACTGGTATCTCGGTCCGCACCGAGAGCTGCTGTTCGACAGCTACGGCAATGCCGGCCCGACGGTGTGGAGCGACGGTCGCGTCATCGGCGGCTGGGCGCAGCGGCCTGACGCGCAGGTGGTCGTGCAGGTCCTCGAAGACGTCGGGAGTGGCGTCCGCGAGGGGATCGACGCTGAGGCGTCGCGACTGACGCAATGGCTGGCGGGCGTACGCGTGCTGCCCAGCTTCTCGACCCCTCTTCAACGAGACCTGGCCGGCTGAAAGCCACCCGCATCATCCGTTCGGCTGATTTGTGGGGAGTCGGGGGTGTCGCAACGCAGAACACGGCATCATCGGCGCAACATGGATTTGGCGTGAGGACGTCGACGAGGACGCAGCGACCGAGACCAGAACGGAAGGTCAGATGGCCACCAGGGGTACGCAGGTGCGCGGCGCGCACGAGGGCATCGCCCGAAGTGGCTGGCCCGCGCCCGAGACGTTGCTGTTGGGGCTGATCGCCTTCCTCGCCATCGTCTGCACCTCAGTCGTCGGTCTGCTCGTAGGCGCTGCCTCGTAGCCCCACAGCACGGGAAATCGCTTC
This sequence comes from Nocardioidaceae bacterium, assembly GCA_013698435.1. Classification (GTDB taxonomy): domain Bacteria; phylum Actinomycetota; class Actinomycetes; order Propionibacteriales; family Nocardioidaceae; genus JACDHG01. The sequence goes on from JACCVA010000214.1 coordinate 2,385, forward strand.
CACGGTAACGACGCACGGCACAGACTGCTGATACGTCATACCTGATGCTCACTCGAGGTCGGGCCGGTTTTGATCCGTCATGGTTGGGCACAAGGCACGACACAGGGTCATAG
>JACCVA010000225.1 GCA_013698435.1 Nocardioidaceae bacterium
CGGATGAAGACGATCCGCTCGCCCTTCTTGCCCGAGATCCGCGCCCAGTCGTCGGGGTTGGTGGTGTTGGGCAGGTCCTCGTTCTCCTTGAACTCGTCGACGCACGCCTGGAGCAGATGCTGCACCCGCAGCCCGCGCTGGTTGTTGTCGAGCAGGTCCTTGATGGCCATCTTCTTCGCCCGGTCGACGATGTTCTGGATCATCGCGCCGGAGTTGAAGTCCTTGAAGTACAGGACCTCCTTGTCGCCGTTGGCGTACGTCACCTCGAGGAAGCGGTTCTCCTCGGACTCGGTGTACATCCGCTCGACGGTGCGCTGGATCATGCCGGCCACGCACTCGTCACGGTTGCCGCCGAACTCGGTGAGGTCGTCGGGGTGCAAGGGCAGCGATGACACGAGGTACTTCGAGAAGATGTCGCGCGCCGACTCGGCGTCCGGTCGCTCGATCTTGATCTTCACGTCGAGCCGGCCGGGCCGCAGGATCGCCGGGTCGATCATGTCCTCGCGGTTGGAGGCGCCGATCACGATGACGTTCTCGAGCCCCTCGACCCCGTCGATCTCGCTGAGCAGCTGCGGGACGATGGTGTTCTCGACGTCGGACGAGACCCCGGACCCGCGGGTGCGGAACAGGGAGTCCATCTCGTCGAAGAAGACGATGACCGGGGTGCCCTCGCTCGCCTTCTCCCGCGCCCGCTGGAACACCAGGCGGATGTGACGCTCGGTCTCGCCGACGTACTTGTTGAGAAGCTCGGGGCCTTTGATGTTGAGGAAGAACGACTTGCCTTCCTCCCCGGTCTTGGCCGCCACCTGTTTGGCGAGGGAGTTGGCTACCGCCTTGGCAATCAGCGTCTTGCCGCAGCCGGGCGGTCCGTAGAGCAACACGCCCTTCGGCGGCTTGAGCTGGTGCTCCTGGAAGAGCTCGGGGTGCAGGTACGGCAGCTCGATCGCGTCACGGATCTGGTCGATCTGCCCGAACAGGCCGCCGATGTTGCGGTAGTCGATGTCAGGGACCTCTTCGAGGACGAGCTCCTCGACCTCGGTCTTCGGGATGCGCTCGTAGATGTAGCCCGCGCGGGTGTCGAGGAGCACGGAGTCGCCGGCCCGCAGCTTCTCCTCACGCAGCGGGGCGGCGATGCGCACGACCCGCTCCTCGTCGGCGTTGGCGATGACGAGGGCGCGCTCCTTGTCGGCGAGGATCTCCTTGAGCATGACGACCTCGCCGAGCTGCTCGAAGCTGAGCGCAGCGACGACGTTGAGCGCCTCGTTGAGCATGACCTCCTGGCCGCGCTCGAGCTCCTGGACCTCGACGTTCGGGCTCACGTTGACGCGCAGCTTGCGCCCGCCGGTGAAAACGTCGACTGTGTCGTCGTCGTTGGTCCTGAGAAACGTCCCGAACCCGGTCGGCGGCTGGGCCAGCCGGTCGACCTCCTCCTTGAGCGTCATGATCTGGTCACGTGCCTCGCGCAGGGTGGAGGCGAGCCGCTCGTTCTGGGAGGTGAGGGACGCCAGCGAAGCCTGGGCTTCGGCGAGCCGTTGCTCGAGGAAGCGGGTCGCCTGGGGCGCGTCGGACAGCCGGCGACGCAGGTCCGCCACTTCGGACTCGAGGAACCCGACCTGGCTCCGCAGCTCGTCGGCCGCGCGTGCCCGACCGCCGAGTGCGTCGTATGCAGACATGGTCACCACCTCATGAGGGAGTACCGCGGTTTCGACCCTACCTGCGCAGGGCACCTGTATCAGTCACTCAACCCAAGTGTCGGTATCACTCTGTTATCTCAGCCGGCTCCCTCTCGGCGTACTCGGCCGGCCGCGGCCCGCTGTAGTCCGGGCCGTAGGCACCCGGTGACGGCCTTCGGCTGCGGCGCGGGCCGGTGACGCCGGGGGCGAGCCGGCGGGCGGTGACCAGGAACCCTGTATGGCCGTTCATCTTGTGCTCAGGACGCACGGCCAGCCCCTCCACGTGCCAGCCACGGACGAGCGACTCCCATGACTGCGGCTCGGTGAAGCCGCCGTGCACTCGCACCGTCTCGGCGAACCTGCTGAGCTGCGTGGTCGTGGCGACGTACGCGCAGACAACCCCGCCGGCGGCCAGCGCATCAGCCACCACGTCGACGCACTCCCACGGCGCCAGCATGTCCAGGACCACTCGGTCGACGTCGCGCTCGGACAGCGCCGACGCGAGGTCTGCCACCGTGAGCCGCCAGGCGGGATGCTCGCCGCCGAAGAACGAGGTGACGTTCGCGCGCGCGATGTCGGCGAACTCCTCGCGGCGCTCGTACGACGACAGCTCGCCGCCCGGTCCCACCGCCCGCAACAGCGAGCAGGTCAGGGCGCCCGACCCGACACCGGCCTCCACCACCCGCGCCCCAGGGAAGACGTCGGCCATCGTGACGATCTGCGCGGCGTCCTTCGGATAGACCACAGTGGCGCCGCGGGGCATCGACACGACGACCTCCGGGAGCAAGGGCCTCAACACCAAGTACTCGACGCCGCCGGACGACGTGACCACCGTC
>JACCVA010000231.1 GCA_013698435.1 Nocardioidaceae bacterium
GAGACCAAGCACATCTGGCACAACGTCCGTCCCGCGGTCCAGCACTGGTTCGGAGACAGCTGATGACTGCCGACTCGAGCAAGGTCTGGGACTTCGTCATCGTCGGCGGCGGATCGGCAGGATGCGCCCTGGCCAATCGCCTCAGCGTCGACACCGACCGGTCGGTGCTTGTGCTGGAGGCCGGCCACTCCGACTTCAGGCTCGACCCTTTCATCCACATGCCCGCAGCGCTCCCGATCCCGATCGGCAACCGTCTTTACGACTGGAAGTACGAGTCCGAGCCAGAGCCGTTCATGGGTGGGCGACGCGTCTTTCACGCTCGCGGCAAAGTTCTCGGCGGGTCGAGCAGCATTAACGGGATGATCTTCCAGCGGGGCAACCCGCTTGACTACGAGCGTTGGGCCGCCGACCCCGGCATGGAGTCCTGGGACTACCTGCACTGCCTTCCGTACTTCAAGCGGATGGAGACCTGTCTGGCGGGCGCCGATGACTGGCGCGGCGTCGACGGCCCGCTCGTCCTCGAGCGCGGTGCGGCGACCAACCCACTCTTCGCTGCGTTCTTCGAGGCGGCACAGCAAGCCGGATACCCCCTCACCGATGACGTCAACGGTTACCGCCAGGAGGGGTTCGCTCGGTTCGACCGCAACGTCTTCCGTGGTCGCCGCCTCTCGGCCGCCCGGGCCTATCTGCACCCTGTGATGAAGCGGCGCAACCTCAAGGTCGAGACGCTCGCGCTGACGACGAAGGTCGTCTTCGAGGGCAGCCGAGCCGTCGGAGTCGAGTACCTGCGTGGCGGCTACCTGCACCGACAGGCGCGAGGCGCCGAGATCATCTTGTGCGGAGGCGCCTTCAACACCCCGCAGCTGTTACAGCTCTCGGGGGTCGGCAACGCTGATGACCTCGCCGCGCTCGGCGTCGAGGTCGTCACCCACGTGCCCGGTGTGGGGGAGCACCTGCAGGATCACCTCGAGGTCTACATCCAGTACGCGTCCAAGCAGCCGGTGTCGATCGCTCCCGGCTTGCGCTGGCGCAACCGGCCCAAGATCGGCTTCGACTGGTTGTTCTTCCGTCGGGGCCTCGGTGCGACCAACCACTTCGAGGGCGGGGGTTTCTGCCGGGGCAACCCCGACGTCGATTACCCGAACCTCATGTTCCACTTCCTCCCGCTGGCGATCCGGTATGACGGCACGGCGCCGACCAAGGGCCACGGCTACCAGGTCCACGTCGGTCCCATGTATGCCGACACCCGTGGCACGGTGAAGATCACCTCGACCGACCCGAAGGCTCCTCCAGCACTGAGGTTCAACTACTTGTCGACTCCGACCGACCGTCAAGAGTGGGTGGAGGCCATCCGGGTCGCCCGCACCATCCTCAACCAACCCGCTTTCGCGCCATACAACGACGGCGAGCTCTCCCCAGGACCCAGCGTCGAGACCGATCAGGAGGTCCTGGACTGGGTGGCTCGCGACGCCGAGACCGCGCTCCACCCGTCGTGTACCGCCAAGATGGGGATGGACGAGATGTCGGTGCTCGACCCGGCGAGCATGCGCGTGCATGGGCTCGAGGGGCTGCGCGTTGTCGATGCATCGTCGATGCCCTACGTCACCAATGGCAACATCTACGCGCCGGTGATGATGGTGGCGGAGAAGTCCGCCGACCTGATTCTGGGAAACACGCCGCTGCCGGCTGTCAGCGTGCCCTACTACCGGCACCGAGACGACATGCCGCTCGATCCACCGCACAGGTCCATCACCGAAAGTGAGGTCAGCTCATGACCCACACCGTGACCACTTCCCCCGCAGCCGACACGAGCCATGCTTCCCGGGCTCTGACGGTCGAGCACCTCTGGAAGGTCTTCGGACCGAAGGCTGACAAGATCATCGGGACGGCCGACGCCGACCTGCCCCGACCGGAGCTGCTCGACAAGACCGGCTGTGTGGCGGCGGTCAAGGACATCTCGTTCGAGGTGGCCACGGGTGAGATCTTCGTCGTGATGGGACTGTCCGGATCAGGAAAGTCGACTCTCGTACGCTGTCTGACCCGGCTCATCGAGCCGACAGCGGGCACGGTCACGATGGACGGCAGGGACATCACGCACGCGTCTGACGGGGACCTACGTGACCTGCGACGCAACCACGTCTCTATGGTGTTTCAGCACTTCGGCCTCCTGCCGCACCGGCAGGTGATCGACAACGTCGCGTACGGTCTGGAGATCCGCGGTGTCGGTAAGGCCGAGCGACGCAAGAAGGCCGGGGAGATCGTCGACCTGGTCGGGCTGACAGGCAACGAGCACTCGTATCCTGACCAGCTCTCCGGCGGGATGCAGCAGCGCGTCGGGCTGGCGAGGGCGCTGGCAAGTGACCCGACGCTGCTGTTGTTCGACGAGCCCTTCTCCGCGCTGGACCCGTTGATCCGCCGTGACATGCAGAACGAGGTCATCCGGCTCCAGGGGGACCTGAAAAAGACGATGGTGTTCATCACCCACGATCTGGCCGAAGCCCTCAAGCTCGGCGACCGCATCCTCATCATGCGCGACGGCGAGGTCGTGCAGGTCGGGACGCCCGCCGACGTGGTCGCCCACCCGGCCAACGACTACGTCCGTGACTTCGTGAGCGATGTTCCGCGCTCGCATGTACTCACGCTGCGCTACGTCATGCGAGACCCGCGCCCCGACGACTCCCGCGAGGGGCCGGTGATGTCATCCGACACGATCGTCCGGCAGGCGGCGCGGGCAGCCCTCGCCTCCGAGCACGTGGTCCAGGTCGTCGATGACGGCAAGCTCGTCGGCATCGTCGATGACGACGCGATCTTGCGCATTGTCGTTGCCGAGGAAAGCGTGCCGGCATGAGCTCAGTGACCCTCACCAAGAGGGCAGCCTTCGACGAGGGGATCATCGCGACGTTGCGGGTCCGGTGGCGACTCCTCTCGCTGCTCGGTGTCATCGTCGGGTGGCTCGTCGCGTGGGCCTTCACCCGGGGCACCGACACTCTGGGGATCCAGGCATCCGACCGAACCGAGGTGCACGCCTGGTTCCTGCGCCGGACCACAGCAATCGAGAACGCTGACAACGTCGCGGTGTCGATCCTCGGCGGCATCTCGGACGCGATGGACTCGGTCCTGCTCTTCCTGCAGCACCTCTTCACGGTGCCGGAGTTCCCGCGCCTGGTGCCGCAGATTGGGTGGCTCGGGGTGCTCGCCATCGCCTGCTTCGCGACCTACGCCATCGCCGGGTGGCGGTCGGTCCTGCTCGTCGCGCCCAGCTTCTTGCTCTTCGGCCTGCTGGGGTACTGGGAGGATTCGCTCGACCTGCTGATCGTCACTGGTGTCGCGGTGGTGCTGGCCACCGCGATCGGCATACCGCTCGGAATCTGGATGGGACACAGCAAGACCGTGTCGTCGACCTTCACTCCGGTGCTCGACGTCTTGCAGACAATGCCGTCGTTCGTCTATCTCCTCCCGTTCAGCATCGTGTTCGGCATTGGTCCTGCCGTCGCGGCACTGGTCACCCTGACGTACGCGATGCCGCCTGCGGTCCGTGTCACCGCCTACGCAATTCGGGCCGTGTCGAAGACAACGATCGAGGCGACCGACTCACTCGGCCAAAACACCTGGCAGCGCCTGCGCAACGTCGAGCTGCCGATGGCAAAGCGAACCATCATCGTCGGTGTCAACCAAACGACCATGGCAGCACTGTCGATGGCGACGATCGCGGCGTACGTCGACGGGCCCGGGCTCGGACAGCCGGTGTTGGAGGGCCTGCGACGCGGTCAGCTCGGCAAGTCGTTCGTTGCCGGCATCGCGATCGTCATCATGGCAATCATGCTCGACCGGACGACGACGGCGTCGAGCACTCGCCGTGAGCGCGCCGCGCGGGGCGGTCGCGACAGGGGCCGGGTCCGGACGGTTGCGTTGGGCGTCGGCGGCGTCGTGACTCTCGTGGCCGTTTACCTGTCGAACATCTTCAGCTGGGCCAACCAGTTCCCCGAGGGCGTCGACATCGGTACGCCGCTCAGCGAGAGAGTAGACGACTTCGCGGACTGGCTACGTCGTGACCTTTCGAGCCTCACCACCGGGATCCAGGAGAAGTTCACGCTCTATTTCCTCAACCCGATGCAGGACCTCATTGCCAACTCACCGTGGTATGTCGCGGCAGTGGCCATCCTCGCGATCGCGCTGATCGCCGGCGGCGGCAAAGCTCTCGTCGCGGCTGCCCTCTGCCTGACTGGCATCTACGCCCTCGATCTGTGGAACAACGCGATGATCACTCTGACCGCGGTGCTGGTTGCCACGGCCGTCGTCATGATCCTCGGCGTCGTGGTCGGCGTCTGGATGGGCCGTAGCGAGACAGTTGACCGGGCCGTGCGACCGGTGCTCGATGCGGCGCAGACTCTCCCGCCGTTCGTCTACCTGATCCCGGTGTTGGTGCTGTTCGACGCCAACCGTTTCACCGCGATGGTCGCCGGCATCGTCTATGCCGCGCCGGTCGCGATCAAGTTGATCGCTGACGGCATCAGCGGCGTCTCCGCCACCACGATGGAGGCGGCGGAGTCGGTCGGGACAAGTCGGATGCAGATGATCTTCAAGGTGCAGCTCCCGATGGCGCGCGGCTCGTTGCTGCTGGCTGCTAACCAGGGCCTGCTCTACGTCTTGTCGATGGTCGTCATCGGCGGGATGGTCGGCGCAGGTGCATTAGGGTTCGACATCGTCTACGGATTCAGACAAGCAAACTTCGCCGGTAAGGGTCTCGCGGCGGGGATCACGATCGTGTTGATCGGGATCATGCTCGACCGCATCACCACGTACGGTGCTCAACGGGCGGCATCGCCTGTCCGTACCGGTGCACAAAACAGAAGGTTCTCGTTGTCGAGGGCCCACGTATGACGGTCGCGGCCGTCTGGAGGAGGAACAGATACATGACAGTGATACGAACGCGAGGAATGCTTGCTGTCGTCGGTCTGACGTCCGCATTGGTCCTGAGTGCATGCGGTGGCGGTGACATCAAGAATGAGGCTGCGCCGGGAGGTGAGGACTGCGGCACGATGAATATGGCGATCAACCCGTGGGTCGGCTTTGAAGCTAGCGCCCACGTGGTCGGGACCGTCGCGACCACCAAGCTGGGCTGCACGGTGGAATACAA
>JACCVA010000247.1 GCA_013698435.1 Nocardioidaceae bacterium
CCACTTGAGATGGTGGTATTGCCGGACAGGGCACGCGTACGGCGTGCGGGATGTATCGGTGGGGAGCGCGACCTCGAGGATCGGGATCTGATGACGGTCGGTCGTGTCTGTCTGACCACGCCGCTGCAGACGACACTCGACTTGGGCTGTTCGCTGACTCGTCGAGACGGGCTAGTTGCACTCGATGCTTTCGTGCGCACGCACGGACTCGCTCAGGACCGACTTGTTGTCCGTTACGCCGATGGACTCGCAGAGTCGTCAGGTGAGTCATGGACGCGAATGTGCATGATCGACGAAGGATTCCCATTCCCCACTGCAGTACTGGGTCCGTGAGGGGGTATGGCCGTATTCCGACTCGACTTGTCGTACCCCGAGCTGAAGATCGAGTATGACGGCGCGGCGTTCCATGACTTGCCTGCCCAGCGAAGGCGAGATGCGAAGAGGCGGGCTTGGCTCCGTGATCGGGGATGGACTGTCATCATTGTCCGCCGCGACTGTTTCCGAGGGGACGCGCTCACAAGCTGGCTCGGTCAGCTGCAGCGCGCGCTGAACAACAGCTGACGGACGGACCGACCGCAAGGGCTGACTGCTCGAGCGTAAGAACGTAACGGTTCGAGCGAAAGAACGTGACGGTTCGAGCGCAAGAACCTGACGGTTAGATCGGAAGAACCTGACGGTGCGAGCGGAAGAACCTGACTGCTCGAGGACTAGTCGCCGAGCTCGGCACGGCGGCGCGTGACGTACTCGTCCAGCTCGGCCCGGATCGCATCGTCCAGTGGCGGCGCCTCATAGGCCTGCAGCTTGTCCTTGTAGATCTTGGTAGCGCGGGCCGTCGTATCCAGGCTCCCACCCCGCATCCAGCGCTCGTAGTTGTCCGACGATGACAAGAACGGCCGGTAGAAGCAGGTCCGGAAGCGCTCCATGGTGTGCATCGCCCCGAGGAAGTGACCACCGTGGCCGACCTCCTTGTGCGCGTCGAAGGCGATCGTGTCCTCGTCGATCTCCAGGGGCGTGAACTCCGCCTGCAGCATCTCGAGCAGCTGTACGTCGACGATGAACTTCTCGAAGCCGGCGACGAGGCCACCTTCGAGCCAGCCAGCCGCATGCATCACCCAGTTGGCGCCGGCGAGAAATGTCGGTAGCAGCGTCATGACCGCCTCGTAGCCCGCCTGCGCGTCGGAGACCTGGCTCGACGTGAGGCCTCCGCCAGATCGGAACGGCAGCCCGAAGTGCCGCGCGATCTGGCCCGTGCAAAACAGCCCGGTCGCCGACTCGGGGGTACCGAAGGTTGGCGATCCGGACTGCATGTCGATGTTGGACAGGAACGACCCGAAGATGACCGGCGTCCCGGGCCTGATCAGCTGTGCAAGTGCGATCCCCGAAAGCGCCTCAGCTATCTGCTGCACGAGTGCGGCGGGGATCGTCACGGGAGACATCGCGCCCATTAGGATGAACGGGGTGATCACGACCGGCTGACCCGCCGTGGCGTACTCGAACAGCGCGTCGAGCATCCGGTCGTCCCACCGCAAGGGCGAGTTGCAGTTGATGAGCGAGATCGACACCGGCGCCTTCTCGATGACGTCGCGTCCACCGAAGAGGATAGCGCCCATGGCGATCGTGTCGGCAGCGTTGACGCCGGACACGACATTGCCCATGTAGATCTTGTCGGTCAGCGTCTGCAGGGCAAGCGTCATGTCGAGGTGCCGGGAGTCCAGCGGGGTGTCGTTGGGCTCGCACACGACTCCGCCGGCGGAGTCCATGACTGGGTACGCCTGGGCAAGCTTGGTAAAGTTGCGGAAGTCCTCCATCGTGGCATCTCGGCGCACGTCGCCTTCTCGCACGAACGGCGGCCCGTAGACCGCACCGAATGCCATCGAGTCCCCGCCGATGTGCACCGAGTTGGCCGGGTTGCGAGCCGCCACATCGAACTGCCTCGGGGCCTTCGCGACCTGTTCGAGCACGAACTCCGGGTCGAGGAACACTGTTTTGTCCTCGACCCGCTGCCCTGCTTTGCGGAAGAGTTCCAGGGCTGGCTCCGACATGAATTCGACCCCGATCTCGGTGACGAGTCGTCGCCAGGCCGCGTCGAGCTTGCTCATCGCATCGCCGGACAGCACCTCGTATCGGGGCATCGTGTTCTCAAACATGAGACGGTCGACCTTCTCTCTCTCGCGTCGCTGACCAGCACTTCCCCGTCATCATATGGAACAACCGTTCCATAGTGTGGTTACATTGTGGTGTACTCCGAGTCGAGGCGGAAGACCCCTTCGCAACCGGTTGCAGACCCACCCCAAGGAGTTTCAGGTATGCCGGCCAGCGGCACGCAGGCAATCGACAGGGCGGCAGAACTGCTCTCGCTCGTCGTGCTGGCAGACGACCCGCCGTACTTCGGTGAGCTGGTCAGCGACACCGGCCTCGCGAAGTCGACGGCATCTCGGCTGCTGCAGGCGCTCGAGCGACACCGGCTGGTCCTGCGCGACGGCGACGGAGGCTACGAGGCCGGTCCGCTCTTCGCGCTGTATGCAAGCCGCCACGAGCCGGCCACCGAGATGGTCCGTGTCGCGCGGCCGGTCCTGCAGGCGGTCAGTGAAGCGACCGGCGAAACCGTCAACCTCGCCATGGTGCGCCACCGGACCGTCGTACAGGTCGCCCAGATCGACTCGACGTTCCTGCTCGGTACCACAAACTGGGTCGACGTCGAGGTGCCTGCGCACCTGTCCGCGCTCGGCAAGGTCTTCTACGCCGAGGGGGTCATCCCCATCCCCGCCGAGCAGATGGAGCGGCGGACACCGAAGAGCATCACCGACCCCAGCGAGTTCCGTCGCTGCCTCGAGCGGATCCGCACCGCCGGGTACGCCGAAGCGCTCGGTGAGCTCGAGATCGGCCTCGACGCGATCGCTGCGCCGGTGCGCGACCGAGCCGGCCACGTGGTAGCCGCTCTCGGGATCTCTGGCCCGAGCGACCGGCTTGGGCTACAGCTGCCGCAGCTTGTCTTGCTGCTGAAGAGTCACGCCCTCGAACTGTCACACATCTTGGGCCAGCCGATGAGAAAGGACGGCGCCGCATGACGCCAGAAGAGCTTCTGCAGACGTTGTACGACGAGACGCTCCAGGGCAACGCGCCGACCGTACTCGCGCTGACCCAGCAGGGCCTCGACATCGGGCTGACCCCGGAGTCGTTGCTGTTCGACTCGCTGATTCCCTCCCTGGAGGAGGTCGGCGCACGCTTCGAGCGCGGCGACTTCTTCGTGCCCGAGATGTTGATCGCCGGGCGAGCGATGAGTGGCGCGCTCGCATTGCTGCGGCCGTTGCTGGCCGAGACCGGCGTCCAGAGCGTCGGCACGTTCGTGATGGGCACGGTCAAGGGAGACGTCCACGATATCGGCAAGAACCTCGTCAACATCATGCTCGAGGGCGCCGGCTTCCACGTGATTGACCTTGGAGTCCAGGTACCACCGGAGAAGTTCGTCGAGGCGATCAACGAATATAAGCCTGACATCGTCGGCTTCTCTGCGTTCCTCACCACGACGATGCCCATGTTCAAGGCCAATATTAACGCACTCGAGAAGGCCGGCATCCGGGACTCGGTCGTCGTCATGGTCGGCGGGGCACCAGTGACGCAGGAGTACGCCGACGCCGTGGGTGCCGACGCGTACGCCGCCGATGCTTCCGCGACGGTAAAGAAAGCCAAGGACCTCATCGCCAAGAAGCGCGCCGCTGTCTCCGTATGACGCCTTGCCACAAGCCGGTGCGCGACCGCATCTTCGAGGTCACACCCGTCCTCCAGCCACCGAAGGAACGATGCATGCACACCCGTCTCAGCTCTGCAAGCAAAGAGGTCACGATCGGCGATGACCAACCGTTCTGCATCATCGGCGAGCGGATCAACCCGACCGGCCGGCGGCTCTTCCAAGAGCAGTTGCGGGCCGGTGACCTGTCGGCGATCGAGCGCGACGTCGCCGCCCAGGTGGCGCAGGGAGCAATGGTGCTCGACATCAACATGGGTGTCCCCCTCACCGATGAGCCGGCGCTCCTCAGGAGGGCAGTCAAGCTCGTCCAGAGCATCACCGACCTGCCTATCTGCATCGACTCCTCGGTGGTCGAGGCGCTCGAAGCCGGCCTGAGCGTCTACGAGGGTCGTGCTTTGGTCAATTCGATCACCGCCGAGGATGACCGGATGGCGGAGATTCTGCCGATGGTCAAGCACTACAACGCGGCCGTCATTGCGCTGCCCAACGACCATGACGAGATCCCGATGGAGGCCGACAAGCGCCTAGTTCTCACCAAGAAGATTCTCGACACTGCCGTCGACAAGTACGGGCTCGCTGTCGAAGACATCATCATCGACCCGTTGGCGATGCCGATCGGCGCCGACCCCAACATTGTCAACGTTGCCTACGAGACGATTCACCGCATCCACGACGAGTACGGCGCCAACATGACGGTCGGTGCCTCGAACGTGTCGTTCGGCATGCCGGGACGCCAGACGATCAACGCGACTTTCCTCCCGATGGCCATGACGGTCGGGCTCACCAGCGCGATCATGGACGCACGCACTCCGCAGATCGTCGAGGCGGTCAAGGCCGCCGACCTGCTGCTCGGCCACGACGAGTGGGGCATGGCCTGGATCGCGGCGCACCGCGCCAGACAGGTGGCAGAGAAGGCCTCGACGCCGTGACTGCCGGCGACGGCGGACGGGTTCATCCCGATGAGCTCAGACGCGAGGGCCTCATCGTGCCGCCGGCTGGCCAAGGAACCGGCGAGGGCGCCACCCACGACGGCACCGGCCGCGTGCGGCTGCATTTCCAACCGTCGCAACGCGAGGTACGGGTGCCTCCTGGGGTGAGTGTCTTCGACGCAGCAAGCTGGAACGGCATCGCGATCGACTCGACGTGCGGAGGGCACGGGACCTGTAAGAAGTGCAAGGTGCAGATCGTCGACGGGGCCGTCTCGATCTCGCGGCTCGACATCCGGTCGTTCAGCCGAGAGCAGCTCGACGAGGGGTGGCGGCTCGCCTGTCTTGCCCAGGCCACCGGGGATCTCACGATCGACGTCCCCCCGATGCTTACCCGACCCAAGGCGGCGACCGTCGGCGTCGGTCGACAGGTGATCCTTCGACCCGCCATCCAGAAGCGGTACGTCGAGCTCACCGAACCCACGCTGTCGGACCAGGTGACCGACCAGGCCCGGTTGCTGGCAGCGATCGACGACCTCGAGCTGCGGGTCGACCTCTATGCCATCCGCCGCTTGCCGACAGTCGTCCGGCGTGCCGACTTCAAAGTCACCGCCGTCATCGTCGACGACGTGCTTATCGACGTCGAGGAGGGTGACACCACCGCCCGACGCTTTGCTATCGCCTACGACCTCGGGACGACGACGGTTGTGGCCACGCTGGTCGACACCTCGACCGGCACGCCTGCTGCGGTCTCCTCGATGCTCAACAAGCAGCAGCCCTTCGGTGGCGACGTGATCACCCGCATCAGCGCGACCATGATGGACCCCCGCGCGCTGGACCGACTCCAGGCAATGGCCCACGCGACCCTCGACCAGCTCACCCGCGATGTCTGCACCGAGGCCGGCATCGATCCGGCCGAGATTTACGAGATCGCGGTCGCGGGCAACGCGACCATGGTGGCTCTCGCGCTCGGCATCGACCCCGAACCACTCGGCGTCGCGCCGTTCATCATGTCGTCGGCCACCCTGCCGGAGTTGCTCGCAACCGACCTCGGGGTGCAGGTGCATCCACGAGCCAGAGCGATCGTCCTGCCTGCGCTTGGTGCGTATGTCGGCGGCGACATCGTGGCCGGCATGCTCGCTTCGGGTATGGACCGGGACAAGCGGCTTCGCCTTTTCATCGATGTCGGCACGAACTGCGAGATCGTGCTCGGTGACGGCGAGCGCATCCTTGCGACGGCTGCCCCGGCCGGGCCGGCATTCGAGGGTGGCGCCATCAGGTGCGGGATGCGTGCAGCCGACGGCGCGATCGAGGTCGTGAAGGTCAGCGACGACGACGTCACCGTACAGGTGATCGGTGACGTGGCTGCCCAAGGGCTGTGCGGCTCCGGACTCGTCGATGCGGTCTCGGAGCTGGTGCGGATCGGCCTGCTCGACCACAGCGGTCGCCTGATCAGCGACGAGGCCGCCGCCGAACGCTGTCCCGGGCTGGTCCACCGCCTCGGCGAGATCAATGGCGAGCGGGTCTTCGCCTTGGCCTGGCATGACGACGGCTTGGACGCGCTCGCTGATTCGGTCTACCTGACTCAACGCGACGTCCGAGAGCTACAGTTCGCCAAGGCAGCGATCTCCACCGGCTGGGCGCTCCTCCTGACCGAGCTCGGCGTCGAGCAGTCCGACGTGCAACAGGTGCTGCTGGCCGGGTCGTTCGGCTCCTACCTTTCCCCCGCGAGTGCCGTCCGGATCGGGCTGGTGCCCAAGCTCCCGGTCCTGCGTATCGTCAGCGCCGGCAACGTCGCTGGTGAGGGCGCGAAGATGATGTTGCTCAGCATGCAGGAACGCCACGGCGCCCAGGCCCTGTTGGAGGAGGTGCGGTATGTCGAGCTTTCCGACCGTCCCGAGTTCAACGACAGGTTCGTCGACCAACTCGCCTTCCCGGGCTGACCCGACTACCGACCCGGCACCGGTACCTGGACTCGGCGCCGTGGCGGCGTCGCTCCCCAGAGTCCGCGGCGCACACGCGGCCGTGATCGCCTGCGGGGCCATTTCTCAACCCTGCAAGGAGATCATCGACCGTCGTGGCTGGTCGGTCGATATCTACCCACTCCCTCCGCTCCTGCACAACCGTCCCCGGCTGATTGCCGGCGAAGTCGAGCGGCTGGCCCGCTCCCTCGACGGCCGTTACGAATCCGTCGCGATCGCCTACGCCGACTGCGGGACCTACGGAGCACTCGACGACGTGTGCGAGCGGATGGGGTTGCGACGGCTGGCCGGATGGCACTGTTACGACGTGTACGCCGGACCCGAGCGTCTTCGAGCCCTCTTCGCCGAGCAACCGGGCACCTACGTCCTCACCGATTTCCTCGCCAGGTCGTTCGACCGCACCGTCGTCAGCGAGCTCGGCCTCGACCGCTACCCCGAGCTGCGCGACACGTACTTCGCCCACTACACCCGGGTGGTCTGGCTTGCCCAGGACCCGGACGAGGAGACCCGGGGCCTCGCCGAACGAGCAGCGCAGACCATCGGGCTGCCTCTCACTGTGGTGGAGACCGGCCACGTTGGTCTCGAACGAGAGCTGGAGAGTCTCATCGACTGATGCCTCCTCGGTCAGGACCGTAGCTGCTGCTGCCGCCAAGCCTCGGTCTCCGCGATCTGGTTGAAGGTGAACAGGTGCAGCCCGTCGACGTGCAGGCTCGGGTCGCCCAAGTAGGCCGCGGATCTCTGCAGGAACCGCTCAGGGCTGAAACCTCCCGGCGCCGCGATCCGCGCGAACGTCGAAGCGTGCGACTTGAGAAAGCGCACGGACTGGCCGACCCCGATCTTGGTGGCCATCGAGACCAGCTTCGCCCGCTCGACCGGACCGGGCAGGCCCACCAGCAGCGGAAGGTCGATGCCACGGCGCCGCATCCGACGGATCCAGTTGTGGATGGTGTCGGGGTCGAAGCACAGGTTGCTGACGACGTAGGTGGCATGGACCCGCTTGTCCCACATGGACTGGATGGTGATGTCGTCCTCGACGGCCGGGTGGCTCTCGGGGTAGCCGGTGATCCCGACCTCCGCGAAGGGCCGTCCCATCCGGGTCAGGTGCTCGAGCATCGCCAGCGAGCCGGCGTAGTCTCCCACCGGGGGGTCGGCATCCCCCGCAGGGCAGAAGACGTTGCTGACGCCGAGACCAGTCAGCCGCGTGACGATCTGTTCGAGCTCAGCACGACCGGAGATCATCCTGGCCGCGAGGTGCGGCACGACGGTGTAGCCGGCTGCGATGAGTCGCTCGGTGAGGTCGAGTGTGACGCTGATTCCTTTGGTCACGCTGGCGGTGACAGTGATCGTCACGTCGCGGGGCACCACGCGGACGACTTCCGCCTCGATCTTGGCCGTCGGGAGCACCTCGTAGCGTGCGGCCGCCAGCGCCTCCTTGACCGCAGTCCGGGTCCGTGCTTTGTTGCGCATCGATCAACCCATTTCATATCACGCACCCAGCGAGTGGTCACTGTATCCCCGACAGCGGCAGCTAGGGAATGACTGGCAGCCACGCAGCGACGCCGGCCGGCCATGGCAGGTCAGCCGCGTCGTGGGATGAGCACCGCCAGCGTGAGGATTCCTGCGCAACAGAGCGCCAGCGGGCCCTGTTGCATTGAGCGATCCCGTGACTGATCCGTCAGCGGGGACCGGCGGTCCCAGACATTGGCGCGCGCAGCTGCGCGCGCCGTCCGGATCGCCGCGATCGCGCCGTCGACATCAACGGCCAACGCCTCAAACATCCAGCTGTTCGTCGGATCCGATGCCACCGGCCCGAACAGCTCGGGCTGCCCGCAGCAACGCCACGTCGCCAAGGCAGTCGCCACCCGCCGCGATGGCGACCGCAATGTCGAGAATCATCTTGGCCGGATCATGAACCGCCAACGGTTTGCGCCACCGGGCC
>JACCVA010000273.1 GCA_013698435.1 Nocardioidaceae bacterium
GCCGTCCTGCCGCCGGCAGTGACCGGCGCCGTCGTCATGCTGATCGGCTTCAACCTCGCACCGGTTGTCGCCCGCATCTACTGGCCGCAGGACCAGTGGATCGCGTTCGCGACCATGGCGTTCGTCATCTTGGTGGCGGTCGGCGCTCGCGGCTTCATCGGCCGGATAGCGATCTTCCTCGGCCTCATCTTCGGCTACCTGCTGTCGTGGGTCTCCGACAGTCTCTTTGGCCAGATCACGTCGTTCGACGCCGCGGCGGGTGAGGTGACCACCCACGACCGCGTCAGCTGGGCAAGCGTGCAGGCAGCGGACTGGATCGGTCTGCCGCCCAAGACCGACGAGGCCGCCGGCATCGTCGGCTACCACGCGCCGACCTTCTCGCTGGCGTTCACGCTGCTCGTGCTGCCCGCCGTCATCGCGCTCATTGCCGAGAACAGCGGGCACGTCAAGGCGGTGGCGGCGATGACGCGCCGCGACCTCAACCCGGTGATGGGCCGCGCGATCGCCGCCGACGGCTTCGGCACCATGCTCGCCAGCAGCGTCGGCGGGTCACCGACCACGACGTACGCCGAGAACATCGGCGTGATGGCGGCCACCCGGGTCTACTCGACGGCTGCCTACTACGTGGCGGCGGTGGTCGCGATCCTGTTCGGGCTGAGCCCCAAGTTCGGTGCCATCGTCGCCGCAACTCCAGGCGGAGTGCTCGGCGGAATCACGGTCGTGCTCTACGGCATGATCGGTCTGCTGGGCGCAAAGATCTGGAAGGAGAACGGGGTCGACTTCGGCAACCCGATCAATCTCGTGCCGCTGGCCGCCGGCATCATCATCGCCATCGGTGACACCTCGCTGCAGGTGACCGACAACTTCGTCCTCTCCGGCATCGCTCTGGGCACGATCGTCGTCATCGTCTTCTACCACCTGGCCCGGCGCATCGCCCCCAGCCACCTGCGTGAGCAGGACGATCACGGGACGATGCTCGCGGTGGGTGAACCCGGCATGTACGAGGTCGACGACGACCGGGGGGGAAGCCACCGCCGCGACCCGACCTGACATGGTGGTCCTTTTCCCCGCCAGGAAGGTCTCCCGCCTGTGAAGCCGGCGCCGTTCACCTATCACCGGCCGACCACGGTCGCGGACGCAGCCGAGATGCTGGCAGCGTCGGGCGGCGGCGGCAAGGTGCTGGCGGGCGGGCAGAGCCTCATCCCGCTGATGTCGATGCGCCTCGCCGAACCCACCGCGCTCGTCGACATCAACCACGTGAGCGGACTCGCAGAGATCGAGGTCGGTGCCGACGCCGTGCGGGTGGGCGCGCTTGCCCGGCACGCCGCCCTCGAGAGCCACGAGTCGGCGTACGACGCCAACCCCTTGCTGCGCCGGGCGTTGCGCCAGGTCGCCCACGGCACGATCCGCAACCGAGGCACCACCGTCGGCAGCATCGTGCACGCGGACCCGGCGGGGGAGATGCCCGCGGTGCTGCGGCTGCTCGGCGGTAGCGTCGAGGCGGTGAGCCAGTCGCGAGGGCGGCGCAGCATCGACGCCGCCGACTTCTTCGTGGGTCCACTCGAGTCGGCGCTGGCCGAGGACGAGATCGCCGTCAGCGTCGTGTTCCCCCGGCCCGCGGCCGGGGGAGGTTCGTCCTGGCTGGAGATCGCGCGGCGTCGCGGCGACTACGCGCTGGTCGGCGTCGGCGCGCTTGTCACGCTGGACGCCGACCGCCGCCTCACCGACGCCGCGGTCTGCCTCATCAGCGTGGGCGGTACGCCGGTGCACGCCGATGTCGGGGCGGCGGGGCGTGGCTCGACGTACGACGAGGTCGACTGGGCCGACGCGCTCGAGCTGGTGGATGCCGCGATCCACCCCGAGACCGACATCCATGCCACGGCGGACTACCGGCGACACCTCGCGCGCGTGCTGACGGGCCGGGCCCTGGCCGAGGCGACGGCCGACGCCGTGGCTCGTACGGTGGCCGTATGACCTCCGAGCCGTTGCACGAGGTCACGCTCGTCGTCAACGGCGT
>JACCVA010000282.1 GCA_013698435.1 Nocardioidaceae bacterium
CTCGGCGACATGAGCCGGTTCCGCGAGGACCTCAGCCGGCGTACCGGCAGGCGCACCGCGGTTGTCGCGTCGACACAACGGCCGGTGCCGCTGCACTTCTCGTACGCGACCACGCCGGTGCATGAGACGCTCGAGGAGCTCCTCACCACCCACCAGGCGCCCGTCTACGTCGTGCACTTCACCCAGGCGGAGGCGATCGAGAGAGCGCAGGCGCTGTCGAGTCTCAAGGTCGCTACCCGGGAGGAACGCGACCTGATCGCGGCGATGATCGGGGAGTTCCGCTTCGCCGCCGGGTTCGGCCGCACGCTCAGCCGGCTGGTCCGGATGGGGATCGGCGTCCACCACGCCGGCATGCTGCCGCGCTACCGCCGCCTGGTCGAGACGCTCGCCCAGGCCGGCCTGCTCAAGGTCATCTGCGGCACCGCCACCCTCGGCGTCGGGATCAACGTGCCCATCCGCACGGTAGTGCTGACAGGTCTGACGAAGTACGACGGCGTGCGCACCCGACATCTGTCCGCCCGCGAGTTCCATCAGATCTCCGGCCGCGCCGGCCGCGCCGGCTACGACACGATCGGCAGCGTCGTCGTGCAGGCGCCCGAGCACGAGGTCGAGAACGCGCGGCTGGTCAAGAAGGCCGGCGACGACCCCAAGAAGCTGCGGAGGGTGCAGCGCAAGAAGGCACCGGAGGGGTTCGTCAGCTGGGGTCAGCGGACCTTCGACAAGCTGGTCGAGGCCGATCCGGAGCCGCTCACCTCGAGCTTCGCGGTCACGCACTCGATGCTGCTCAACGTGATCGCCCGCCCGGGTGACCCGTTCGCGGCCATGCGGCAGCTGCTCACCGACAACCACGAGGATGCCGCCGCGCAGCGTCGCCACATCCGGCACGCCGTCGCGATCAGCCGGGCTCTGCTCGCCGGCGGGGTGGTCGAGCGGCTCGCCGAGCCTGAGCCCGACGGGCGCGGTGTGCGTCTCACGGTCGACCTGCAGCCCAACTTCGCCCTCGACCAGCCGCTGTCGGCCTTCGCGGTGGCGTCGCTGGCGCTGCTCGACAAGGAGTCACCGACGTACGCCCTCGACGTCGTGTCGGTGATCGAGTCGACCCTGGAGGATCCGAGGCAGGTCCTGTCCGCGCAGCTGTTCAAGGCGCGTGGCGAGGCCGTCGCCGCGATGAAGTCCGAGGGCATCGAGTACGACGAGCGTCTGGAGCTGCTCGACGAGGTGACCTACCCGAAGCCGCTGGCGGAGCTCCTCGAGGCGGCCTACGAGTCCTACCGGCTGGGCCACCCGTGGGTCGCCGACCACCAGCTGAGGCCGAAGTCGGTCGTGCGGGACATGTATGAGCGCGCCATGACGTTCGTCGAGTACGTCGGGTTCTACCGGCTGGCCCGATCCGAGGGGCTCTTGCTGCGCTACCTCACCGACGCCTACCGGGCGCTGCGGCACACCGTGCCCGAGTCAGCCCGCAACGAGGAGCTCGACGACTTCGTGGAATGGCTCGGCGAGCTGACCCGCCAGGTCGACTCCTCGCTGCTCGACGAGTGGGAGAAGCTCGCCGCCGGTGGCAACATCGACCCCGACGACCTGGTGCGACCGCCGCTGGACACCGAGAACCGGCCTGTGACCGGCAACACCCGGGCCTTCCGGGTGCTTGTGCGCAACGCGATGTTCCGGCGGGTCGAGCTGGCCGCGCGTCGCGACTGGTCGGAGCTGGGTGAGCTCGACGGCGACGCCGGCTGGGATGCCGAAGCCTGGCGAGACGCGATGGCGGCGTACTTCGACGAGCACCAGACCTTGCTCACCGACGCCGACTCCCGCGGTCCGGCGCTGCTGATGGTCGACGAGTCAGCCGAACCCGGCGTCTGGCAAGTGCGGCAGATCCTGAATGACCCGGAGGGCTTCCACGACTGGGCGCTGCTCGCCTCGGTCGACCTCACCGCCTCTGACGAGGCGGGATACGCCGTCGTCCGGCTCGACGACCTCACCTCCGGCTGACCTTGCAACGCGACGTGGCACCCGGGTCCTGGTCCTCAGCTGCGCTTGCGTGCTTTGCGAGTCGTGGTGCTCTTGCGGGCCGGACTGCTCGCGGCGCCGCGCTTGGCGGTGCTGCTCTTGGCAGGGGTCTGCTTTGCCGGGGCCTTCTTGGTCGGGGTCTTCTCGGCGGTGCTCTTCGCGGCAGTGCTCCGCTTGGCGGCAGTCTTCGTGGCCGCGGTCCGACGGGGTGCGCGCGATCCGCTGGTCTTCCGCGCGGCTGTCTTACCCACCGTCCGGACAGCATCCTTGGCGTTCCCAGCCTTCAGCTGGTCGGTGACAGCCTGTGTC
>JACCVA010000307.1 GCA_013698435.1 Nocardioidaceae bacterium
GCCGTTCGAGCTGACCGCGGGTCAATTGCGCGAGCGGTCGATGGTGACCACCGGCGCCATCACCAACCGCGTCGATCGCCTGGCGCAGCGGGGGCTTGTCGAGAGGGCACAGACACAGGACCGCCGCAGGGTGCTGGTTCGTCTTTACAGAGCGTGGACTGGCGCTCGTAGACCAAGTTGTTCAGCATCATATGCAAGTCGAAGCCAACATACTCGCCCAACTGACCGCGGAGGAGAGGAAAGAGCTGGCGGCGTTGCTGCGCACAGTGCTGCTCGGCCTCGGTGATCACGACTGACTTGTTCGCAAACTTCACGTGCTGCTCGCCTCATTCGTGCGCTCACCGGGGTTCCCCCGGTTCCACTCGTCGGAGTTGGCGCTAGTATGGGGGTAGACACGACCGTCGGCAATGCGCATCGGTAGCGAAATTCTCAGATTGACGGTTGGTAGGTGGGCTATCGACTGATGGTTGTTGGACCCAGACCCCGGCAGGCCGTGGGGCCAGGTGCAGCCATCTCTCGCAGATCCGTGGGCCGCGTCGCGGGGGTAGTCGCCCATCCCACCTCGGCTCGGCGTGTCCCGTCGCCCCCCGGACGCGGACCCTGCGTGCCGGTGTTGTCTTTCCGCCGCGGCTAGCGTGCCGGGCACTCCAGAGGAGGAGTCTGTGCTTCCACCAGGCCAGCGCCAATCGGGCGCTCGCCGTGCTGCTCCGCGAAGGCAGCGACGTGCCCGGGACCTGGACAACGACGGCATCATCCCGGTCTTGGCCCGCACGGTGCGTCAGGTCGAGGCAGCTGCCAAGCGCGGGCCCGTCATGCCTTCGGTACGCACGAAGTTCCAGGTGGTCGCCCTGTTGGTCCGCGAGGAGCGTGCCCGCACCAAGGCCAACGAGACCAGCAGCGAAGTCCACCGGGCCGAGCAGCTCAAGCGGCTCGACGGAGTGGCGACGATCCTCGCGACGACGGCCGCACGCGACACCTCACTCCTCGCGCTGCTCGCCGAGGACGCCGTCGTCTCCGATGCAGCTAGGTCGCTCAAGCGCGACATGATGCGGGCAGCCGGCATCGAGACGGCTCCCGACGAAGTCGCGCCCACGGATCCCTCGGCCACCACCGAGCGTCGGGTGGTGCCGCAGTCGGTCGTCTCGCGACAGCTTGCCAACCCCTTCCTCGCACCCGACTTCGCGTCCGCCGAGCAGAGCCTGGCCCGTCCGCGGCGGTTGGCCGGTTGGGAGCTGCTCGGCCCGCTCCTGAGGTCGTTCGAGGACGCCGGCAACGGGGTCTCGGCATGCAAGGCGCTGCCCGAGCCGTCCTCGCTGCGAGCGCCGCACGGCCTGCAGCTGATGCCGCATCAGGCGCGGGTGGTTGCCGCTGCCGCGCGCGGGCACCGGACCTTCCTGCTCGCCGACGAGCCCGGTCTCGGCAAGACGGCTCAGGCACTGCTCGCTGCGCAGGCGGCCAACGCATATCCGCTCCTGGCCGTCGTACCGAACGTCGTCAAGACCAACTGGGCACGCGAGGCGGACCTCTGGACACCCAACCGCCCGGCCACCGTGATCCACGGCGACGGCGACACCGTCGACGGCTTCGCCGACATCGTCATCGTCAACTACGAGGTACTCGACCGCCACGTCGGCTGGCTCGGCGACCTCGGTTTTCGCGGCATGGTCGTCGACGAGGCGCACTTCATCAAGAACAAGGCGTCGCAGCGGTCGCAGAACGTGCTGCAGCTCTCCCAGCGCATTCGGTCGCGGATCGCGCGTCCGCTGCTGATGGCGCTCACCGGCACCCCGCTTATCAACGACATCGAAGACTTCAAGGCGATCTGGCAGTTCCTCGGCTGGATCGATGAGAAGAAGCCCCTCGGGCAGCTGATGGACGCGTTGGAGGAGACCGGCCTCACGCCGGCTGACCCGGGGTTCTACCCTGCCGCTCGCGACAGCGTGGTCGACCTCGGCATCGTCCGTCGCCGCAAGGTCGACGTGGCCGCCGACATCCCCGCCCGCCGTATCGCCGACCTACCCGTCGAGCTCGATGACGCGGCCGGGCGCTCCATCCGGGAGGCGGAGGAGGAGCTGGCTCGTCGCCTGGTGACGCGGTACGAAGGCGCACTCGCCCGGCGTACCTCCGGTCCCACCGTCGAAGGGATCGACCACGACCTGGTGCGTACGGTCGCCACCTGGGAGTGGAAGGACGCCAGCGGCACGAAGACCAACGAGAACGTCTTCAGCATGATGCGACGGATCGGCCAGGCGAAGGCTGCCCTGTCCGCTGACTATGCGGCACAGCTCGCGCGCAACGTCGGCAAGGTTGTCTTCTTCGCCAAGCACATCGACGTTATGGACGTTGCCGAGGAGACCTTCGCCAAACGTGGGATCCGCTTCTCTTCGATCCGCGGCGACCAGACCCCGACGTCTCGGCGTAAGAACATCGACGCGTTCGTGAACGATCCCGACGTCGCCGTCGTCGTCTGCTCCCTGACCGCAGCCGGCGTCGGTATCAACCTGCAGGTCGCCTCCAACGTCGTACTTGCCGAGCTCTCCTGGACCGACGCGGAGCAGACGCAAGCGATCGACCGGATCCACCGCATCGGTCAGGCTGAGCCGGTGACCGCGTGGCGCATCATCGCCGCGCAGACCATCGACGCCCGCATCGCGGCCCTCATCGACAGCAAGGCGGGACTCGCCGCCAGGGCGCTCGACGGTTCAGGCGAAGAGGTGGCGTCTTCCACTGACCTCCAGCTCGAGGCTCTCGTCGGCTTGTTGACGGACGCGTTGTCGACGTCGGACTAGCGCCGGTTCGTTCCAGCTCGTCTGGTGAGACGGGAGCGGAGCGACGGACGCTGCTCAGATCCACTTGGTCAGCCACATCCGGTCGTTCCAGTTCTCGTTGGTGAGCAGCCCGTTCGTCCAGATCGGGTAGAAGTAGACGAAGTTGACCGCGACCGCCAGCACGCAGACGCCGACGGCCACCGAGCCGATCAGGCGGCGTCGGTAGGAAGCGTCCCCCTTGCCGAGGATCTTGCCGAGCGTGAGGGTGACCGCGATGACGGTGAACGGGATGATCGCGATTCCGTAGTAGAAGAAGATCGGTCGCTGGTCGTTCCAGAACCACGGCAGCCAGGTGGTCAAGACGCCGACGACCGGGATGCCGAAACGCCAGTCGCGTCGGCTCAGCCAGTAACCGAGACTGACGAACAAGGCAAGCACACCTCCCCACCACAAGACAGGCGTACCGATCGCGAGGATCTGTTTCACGCAGTCCTGGCCCTCGGGGCAGTTCGCGATCACGGAGTTGTCACCGGTGGTCGAGGCGATCCCGAGCGGGCGGTTCAGGACGAGCCATCCGCCGGGGTGGGACTGGAACGGGTGGGTCGCCTCCTTGATGAACTCACCGGTGTGGAACATGTAGACCTCCTTGTGGAAGTTCCACAAGATGTTCAGGTCGTGCTCGACCCCTCCGAGCGTGCCCTCGGTCTTGTCGTCAACCGAGCTCCAGGTCCAGTCGTTCTTGTCGTACGCGTGCCCGAAGGCGTCCTCGTACTCCTGCGCATGCGTCAGGAGCCCCATCCACGACACCACGTAGACGATCAGCCCTACCACGATGATCGAGAAGAACGACGGGATGGCGTCGACGAGCAACGACTTGAGGGGAGCCCACCTCACGCCGATCGAGCGCCTCATGCCTGAGTCCCAGAGCCAGATCAGCAG
>JACCVA010000361.1 GCA_013698435.1 Nocardioidaceae bacterium
TGGAAAGCATCTATGGGTGGGCCAGGCAGAGGAGGTCCTCGACCTGATCGTGCAACGGCTGAACCCTGAGGTAGTGCCACTGCCGGACACTTGGGACGGGCCGATGGAGCACCCCCCGCCAGTCGCAAACTGAGCCGATACCGATGGGGGTCCCGTCATTGCGGCCCGCAAGGGCGCCTGCCTAGGGCACAGCAGATGTCGCCGTGAGCGGCCTCCACAGATCGCGGATGCGCCCGCTGAGACTGTCGGCGGTGTGTGATTGTATAGGAACATGTGTTCGAGTTTGGATAACCCCGTGGAGGCGCTGGAGAATGCGCTTCCCCGGCTGAGCGAGACGCCCGCGGCGGGTCAGGTGTGCGTTGACGGTGAGCGGATCCGGCGGCTTTTGGATGCGCGCGCGCGATTCGACGCTGTGGTGCTGGACGAGTTGGCGGCGTTTGACGCGGCGGCGGGCTATGGCGGTGAAGGTGCGCCGTCGGCTGCGTCGTGGTTGCGTGCGTCGGCGCGCCTGGGTCGCCGTGATGCGTCGGGTTTGGTGCATCAGGCTCGCGAGCTGCGTCACCTGCCGGTGACTGCTCGGGCTTTGGCGGCGGGGACGATCACCGCCGCGCATGTCAGCGAGATCGTCAAGGCAAAGAAGCGCTCCTGCCTGACCACCGACGGTTTCGGACGTTACGAGACGATCCTGGTGGAGCTGGCTACCCAGGCGTCTCCAGACGAGGTGCGCGCAGCGGCCGCGCACCTGGTCGAGGCAGAGGCGCCCGACCGGGACAAACAGCTGCTGGAGGCATTGGCCGACCGGTCGTTCACGATCCGACCGGTCGGAGACCTGGTGCAGGTCGACGCCACCATCGACAAGGTGACCGCCGAGGCACTGGCCAAGGGCGTCGAGGCGTTGTCGCGGCCCACCCCCGGCGACGACCGGTCCTGGCACGTGCGCCGCGCTGATGCCTTCAGTGAGCTGGTGATGCTCGGCATCGACTCCGGTCGGGTGCCGCAGCAGGGCCGGGTCCGCCCGCACGTCAACCTGACGATGACGCTGGAGCAGCTGCAAGGCATCGACGGCACCGGACCGTTGCTGCAACGGTTCGGCCAGGTCCCGCTGCGCACCGCGCAACGGCTCGCCTGTGACGCGGTCATGACCCGGTTCGTCACTGACCACCACGGCGAAGTCCTTGATGTGGGACGCTCCTGCCGCCTGACCAACAGCGCCCTCAACAAAGCCATCGGGCTCATGTACGACGTCTGCGCCTACCCAAACTGCTCCACCCCGATCACCCAGTGCGACATCCACCACGTCTGGTGGTGGTCCCGAGGGGGGCCCACCGACGAGTGGAACCTGATGCCGCTCTGCAAACACCACCACCTCTTCGTGCACGAGTACGGCTACTTCGTCCTCACCGGCCTCGACACCGACGGCACTCCCCTCAGAGGCCCCACCCGATGGCGGTTCGCCGCACCCACCGGACGACCCATACCCGACCACCGCAGCACCCTCAGCCACTACCTCGAGCAGCTGACCCTGGTGCCCGACCCCGCAGACACCGGATAGGCGGTCCCGATCTGGGTCTTCGGCTAAGTGACGGCCTGGCGTGGCAGCACCACTTCACGCAGCAGCAGGAGCAGGGCTGCTGCGGTCGGGATCGCGAGCAGGGCGCCTACGACACCGAGCAGGCTGCCGCCGATGAGTACGGCGATGACGGTCACGACACCGGGCACGTCGACCGACGAGGCCATCACGCGCGGATAGAGGATGTAGTTCTCCACCTGTTGATAGATGACGTAGAAGATGATGCAGATGACCCCGATGGTCGGTGACGTCGCGAGGCCGATCAGTGAGACGATCACCGCCCCGATGGTGGCGCCGATGAGTGGGATGAAGTCGAGGATGGCCACCACGAGGGCCAGCGCCAAGGCATACTGCGCGAGCCCGACGATCTCCAGGAAGATGAACGACGAGACGCCCGCGCACAAGGCCACGACGAACGCACCGGCGACGTAGCCACCGACGCGGCGCAGGATCTCGTCGCCGAGCGAGCTGACCCGCTCGCGCCGCGATGCCGGCGCTAGCGTGTAGCAGGCGCGCTTGATCTGGGGGAGGGCGGACAGGAAGTACAGCGTCAGCACGAAGACCAAGAACGCGTTGAGCAAGGCATTGAGGACGGCGATGCCGACAGTGAAGACGCTGCCGAACGCCTGCTGGGTGAGATTCGGGTCCTGGAGCTTCTCGTTGACCCTGTCGATGACGTCGTACTTCTGATCGAGGTTCTTGACGGTGCCGTTCTTCTGGAGCTCCGCCAACCACCTCGGCGCGTTGGTGATGAGCGCCGTGATCTGGTCCCTCAACACCGGGACCAGGGCAACCACGAACAACGCCACCATGCTGACGACCCCGAGCGTCACGACCAGCACAGCCCACGGGCGGCGCAGGCCCCGGTGCATCAGCAGCTCGACGAGCGGGTTGAGGCCGACGGCGAGGAAGCCGGACACCAGGATCAGGACGAGGACCGACTGCGCGAGCTGGAAAGCGCTACCGAGGAAGATCGCCACCAGCACGCCGAGGCCACCGAAGAAGCCCACGTAGAACGGCGAGCGTCGTGAAATCGGCGGTCCAGGCGCCCCAAAGACTTCAGCGTCGCCGGGCGTCTGATCGGGATGGATCAGCAGATCGTCGGCTGCGACATGGGAGCCGGTCTGTGCACGCTGGGACGCGTCCGCAGCTTCCTGTGCGTCGTCTCTGGCGTCCTCAGCGCTGCGCTGCGACTCCGCGGCGGCGGCTGCGGCGCCGCGAGCCTTCTCGACCTCCTCATCAGACATGCCCACACCCTGTCATATCCGCCCCGGAGCACCGCAGTGCCGACGGTGGCGCAGGTCGGACGCTACTGGGGGCGTTGGGCGTCGCTGTCCTCGCCGGTGGTGTCGTCGTCCTGGGTCTGGTCGGCCGCGGTGGGAGGTGCGGCTGCTGGCGACGCAGACGCCACCGGCTTGGCCATCAAGGTGGTGGGTGCGTCGGCCGAGGCAGGGGCCGTGACGACAGTGGTCGCCTCGCCCGGGGCCGACGCCTTGCGAGCCTCCTGGGGCGCGCTAGGCGCTCGTGCGGAGGTGGCAGTGGTCGCCGTCCCCCTAGGCCCTGACGGTTCGTCGTCCGAGCCGAACTGCGCGACGAGGTCACGCAGCTGAGCCAGCTGGGCGACGATGCCGTCACGCCGGCGCTGAAGCTGCTCGACCTCTGCGCGCGCGGCAGCGTCTTGGCGGTCGGAGTCGGCCGAGGCGTTGGCGACGATCTGCTCGGCCTGGCGGCGCGCGGCGGTGACGATCTGCTCGGCTTCACGGCGCGCCCGGGCAAGCGACTTCTCGCCCTCGGTGTTGGCCTGCTCACGGTGCCGGGTGGCCACGGTCATCGCCTCGCGGGCACGGGTTTCGGCCGCTTGTGCCCGCGCCTCGGCATCTTGAACGAACCGCGTGGTCTCGGCGGTTGCCGACGAATGGCGCTCGGCGGCTTCCTTGGTGAGGCGTTCCTTCTCCACCGCCAGCATCCGTCGCGACTCCATGGCCTCCCGGTCTGCGGCCGCCCGTGCCTGTTCTGCCTCGCGCTTGGCCGACGTGCGCAGCGCATTCGTCTCCTGCTGCGCAGCCAGCCGCAGCTGCTCCGACTCTCGCTTGGCGGACGCGAGCAGGTCGGCGGCCTCGGCTCGGGCCAGGTCTCGCTCCTGCTCGGCCTCGGCGAGTATTGACGTGCGACGCTCCTCGACCTCCTGCAGCTGAACGGTGCGGATGTCGGACGCCTCCTTCTCGGCATCGGCCCGCAGAGCGGTGGCCTCGCGCAGGGTTCGCTGACGCGACTCCTCGGCGGCCTGCAGGGCGCCGGCCCGGACGGCGTTCGACTCCTCCTCCGCGATGCGCAACAAGGCGGCGGCATGGTGCCCCAGCCCGGCGTACGTCGGGGTGGTCTGCTCGGCCTGAAGACTTTCCAGCTCTGCGACCCGGCGGCGCAACTGGCCGCTCTCTTGCTGCATTGCGCGCAGCTCCGCGGCCTGGCTGGCGTGCCCGGCCCGGAACTGAGAGAGGTAGGCGTCGACGGCGGCTCTGTCGTAGCCCCCACGCCGAACTACGGAGAAGTGCGGCCCGGCCGGCGGGCTGCTCGCGGGGGGCGACGAAGAGTCGGGCTGGGCGGCGCCGGTGGCACCGAACGCCCGAGTGTTTCCGTCAGGCGCCCCACCCTTGGCGGTCGCCGGCGTGGGTTCGTCCGCCGGGTCGTCGAAGATGGACAGTCCGCGCTGGCCGGTGTCAGACATTGCCGCTCTCAATCTCTCTAGGCCCCCGGGTGGCTTACGTTCCTCGGAATCGGTTGATGGCCTCCAGATGAGTCTCACGAAACTGCCGGTCGCGGACCCCTAAGCCCTCCTCTGGTGCCAAGCAGAGTACCCCTACCTTGCCCTGATGACGGTTGCAGTGGACCTCCCACGCCGCCTCACCGGTCTGCTCCAGCGGGTAGGTCTGGCTCAGGGTCGGATGCACCAGTCCCTTGGCTATCAACCGGTTCGCCTCCCACGCTTCTCGGTAGTTGGCGAAGTGCGACCCGATGACGCGTTTGAGGTGCATCCAGAGGTAGCGGTTGTCGTACTCGTGCAGGTATCCCGAGGTCGAGGCGCAGGTCACGATCGTCCCTCCCCGGCGCGCCACGAACGTCGACGCCCCGAACGTCTCTCGCCCCGGGTGCTCGAACACGATGTCGGGATCGTCGCCGCCCGTGAGCTCTCGGATCTTGGCGCCGAGACGCCGCCACTCCCGCGGATCCTGGGTCGTGGGGTCCTTCCAGAAGCGGTAGTCCTCGGCACGCCGGTCGATGATCAGCTCGGCCCCCATGTCCCGGCAGATGTCGGCCTTGGCGTCGGACGACACGACACAGACAGGAGTGGCGCCACCGTTGAGTGCGAACTGGGTGGCGTACGACCCGAGCCCGCCCGACGCCCCCCAGATCAGCACGGTGTCACCCTGCTTCATATCGGCGCCGTTGCGGGAGACCAGCTGGCGGTACGCCGTCGAGCCGACGAGTCCCGGCGCCGCAGCCTCCTCCCACGAGAGGTGGGCGGGTTTGGGCATCAACTGGTTGGACTTCACGAGCGCTAGCTCGGCCAGCCCACCGAAGTTCGTCTCGAACCCCCAGATTCGCTGCTCCGGGTCGAGCATCGTGTCGTTGTGGCCGTCGGGGCTCTCCAGCTCGACCGAGAGGCAGTGCGCGACCACCTCGTCGCCGGCTGACCATGTATGCACGCCCGGCCCGGTGCGCAGGACGACGCCGGCGAGGTCAGAGCCGACCACGTGGTAGGGCAGGTCGTGCCGCTTGCTGAGCGGCGACATCTTCCCGTAGCGCTCGAGGAACGTGAACGTCGACACCGGTTCGAAGATCGACGTCCACACGGTGTTGTAGTTGATGGACGACGCCATCACGGCAACCAGCGCCTCGCCGGGTCCGAGCTCCGGCGTGGGGACTTCGTCGAGATGCAGACTTCGCCGGGGGTCCTTCTCGCGCGACTCCAGACCCTCGAACATGGTGACGTCGTCCTTGCGGACAGTGACACCTCGGTAGTGCTCCGGCACGTCGATGGCCGCGAGCTCGTCCCTGCTCGCATTGCCAGCGAGGATCGCGTCCAGGACCTTTTTCATGGTGAGGACCCGTCGGCAGCGCTCGCCGGCTCGACCAGCTCGACAAGGACGCCGCCGGCGTCCTTGGGATGGATGAAGTTGATCCGGCTGCCGGCCGTGCCGCGTCGCGGCTCGGCGTACAGCAGCCGCATCCCCTGCGCCTGCACTGCGGTCATCGCCTCGGTGATGCTCGTGACCCGATAAGCCAGCTGCTGCACACCCGGTCCGGCGCGGTCCAGGAACTTGGTGAGGGTGGACTCGGCCGTGAGCGGGGCGAGAAGCTGCAGGCAGGTGTCCGACGAGCCGACAGCGAGCATCGCCTCACGGACGCCCTGGTCCTCGTTCAGCTCCTCGTGCACCATCGAGAAACCGAAGTTCTCACCGTAGAAGGCAATCGCCTGATCCATATCGGTGACGGCGATGCCGACGTGGTCGACTGCGGTGATCAGGCCGGGCGGAAACATCGTCCGATCCTCGCTGCATCCGCGCGGACGCGCCAGAGGGGTGTGACATGTTCGACACCACCCGCCTGCGCGTTCCCGGCCGCGCAGCCGCCTCGATAAGGTTGAAGCACAGCCCGCACGCCGCACTCGGCGTGCCCTGGCACCGTCGAGCAGGAGGACCCTATGGCCGGATCAGTCATCGTCGCAGGAGCTCGTACGCCGATCGGTCGCTTGCTCGGCGGCCTCAAAGATCTGTCTGCTGCCGACCTCGGTGGCGTGGCGATCAAGGGCGCGCTCGACAAGGCGGGCATCGAGGCCGGTCAGGTCGACTACGTGATTATGGGGCAGGTACTCCAGGCCGGAGCCGGACAGATCGCCGCGCGCCAAGCCGCCGTCAAGGGCGGCATCTCGATGACCGTTCCGGCGCTCACGATCAACAAGGTGTGCCTGTCGGGCATCAACGCGATCGCGCTCGCCGACCAGCTCATCCGCGCGGGCGAGTGCGACGTCGTGGTGGCAGGTGGCATGGAGTCGATGACCAACGCCCCGCACCTGCTCACCAAGTCACGCGAGGGCTACAAGTACGGCGACGTGACGGCGCGCGACCACATGGCCTACGACGGCCTCTGGGACGTCTTCACCGACCAGGCGATGGGCGGCCTGACCGAAACCCGCAACGCCGAGACGGAGCAGCTCTCACGCGAGGACCAGGACGCGTTCTCGGCACGGTCGCACCAGCGCGCGGCGGTCGCGTGGAAGAACGGCGTCTTCACCGACGAGGTCGTCGCCGTCGAGGTTCCCCAACGCCGGGGCGACCCAATCGTCGTCGCCGAGGATGAGGGCGTTCGTAGCGACACCACTGCTGAGTCGCTCAGCAAGCTGCGTCCCGCGTTCGCCAAGGCAGGCACCATCACTGCCGGGTCCGCGTCTCAGATCTCCGACGGCGCCTGCGCGGTGGTCGTGATGAGCAGGGCCAAGGCCGAAGAGCTCGGCCTCGCCTGGTTGGCCGAGATCGGCGCTTCCGGCCAGGTCGCCGGGCCTGACTCGACGCTGCAGTCGCAACCTGCGAACGCGATCACGGCCGCCTGCAGCAAGGAGGGCATCGCCGCCTCGGACCTCGACCTGGTCGAGCTCAACGAGGCGTTTGCCGCGGTGGGTATCGCGAGCGCACGCGAGCTCGATATCAGTGAGGACAAGGTCAACGTCAACGGCGGCGCGATCGCCCTCGGCCACCCGATCGGCATGTCAGGTGCGCGGATCGTCTTGCACCTGGCGCTCGAGCTGCAGCGGCGGGGTGGGGGCGTGGGCGCCGCCGCGCTCTGTGGCGGGGGCGGCCAGGGCGAGGCTTTGATCGTCCGCGTTCCAGCGTGACCGCTGCCGATGAGTCGTCCGTCACGACGCAGCCGCCGGTCCGACGAGACACCGTCGGACGCCGGGCGGGGCGGGGTCAGCTCAGCGTCGACGAGCTGGTCGGCCGAGCCCGAGAAGGGGACCCGCGCGCCGTGGCCCGGCTCATCTCGCTGGTCGAGGACGCGTCGCCGTTGCTGCGCGAGGTTGCGGCGCGGTTGGCTCCTTACACCGGAAACGCCCAGATCATCGGAATCACCGGTTCACCGGGGGTGGGCAAGTCGACCTCCACAGCGTCACTCGTCACCGCTCTGCGGGCGGTCGGCAAGCGCGTCGGTGTCCTCGCCGTCGATCCCACGTCGCCCTTCTCGGGCGGTGCGCTGCTCGGTGACCGCGTCCGCATGCAGGACCATGCGACCGACGCCGGTGTCTACATCCGCTCGATGGCGGCACGCGGCCACCTCGGCGGCCTGGCATGGGCCACGCCTCAGGCGCTGCGCGTGCTCGACGCCGCCGGTTGTGACGTCGTCATCGTGGAGACCGTAGGAGTGGGCCAGTCGGAGGTCGAGGTGGCGGGACTGGCCGACACCACACTGGTTCTGCTCGCTCCAGGCATGGGCGACGGGATCCAGGCCGCCAAGGCCGGCATCCTCGAGGTCGGCGACATCTTCGTCGTCAACAAGGCCGACCGAGACGGTGCCGACCAGGTGGTGCGCGACCTGCGCTCCGTGCTGAGCCTGGGGGCGCAGCCAGGGGCCTGGCGGGCACCGATCGTCAAGACGATCGCGCACACCGGCCAGGGAATGGACGACCTGGTTGCGGCGATCGACAAGCACCGCGAGATGCTCGCAGCGTCCGGCGAGCTGACGCGACGGCGCCGACAGCGTGCGCGCGACGAAATCGAGGCCATCGCGGTGACCGCGCTACGGCAGCGTTTCGGCGACGTTCACGGTCATGCCGACCTGGACTCGCTTGCAGCCCTCGTGGCGGCCGGTGAGAACGACCCGTACACCGCGGCCGACCGGATCATCGCCGCCATTTGAGATTCGCCGCGCGTACGGCGCGCCTCAACTGTCACACCGGCCCCACTTGCTACACAATGGTGGACAGGATCACAGCCAGGTTCCTGCTTCGGTGCGCACCCATCCGCCGGAAACCGGCGGCGGCGACCGAGACCCACGAGGAGGACCGATGACCGATGTCGCGAAGAAGAGCGTCACGTTCCTCGTTCTCGCGTTCGCCGTCTTCTACCTGCTGAGCCAGCCGGAGAACGCCGCAAACGCGATCAAGGGTGCCGGCGAGGCCGTCGCCAACGGCTTCGAGCAGCTGATGCGCTTCTTGTCGACCCTCGCGGACTAGGCAGCGCGATGGCCGGTTGGCTGCGGCGTACGTT
Organism: Nocardioidaceae bacterium; assembly: GCA_013698435.1. GTDB lineage: Bacteria > Actinomycetota > Actinomycetes > Propionibacteriales > Nocardioidaceae > JACDHG01. The sequence continues at coordinate 8,830 of JACCVA010000361.1, forward strand.
CGCCGACCCGCAGATCGACGTTCACCTGCTCGTCGACGAGGGTGAGATCGTCATCGACGAGGTGCGGCACCACTGGATGGCGTTTTGGCGTCCCGCCCTCGAGGCGCTGGTGGCCGTCACCGTCTTCGTCGTCTTCTTGGTCAGCTCCGTGCAGGTCGGCTGGCTGCCTCTGCTGGTGAGCCTCGGCTTCGGCGTCCACGCGTGTTGGCTGGCGCTGGTCGAGCACATGGATCGCTTCGTCATCACGAACATGCGGGTCTTCCGGATCCGTGGAGTCATGTCGCGGCGTCTCGCCACGATGCCGATATCTCGCATCCTCGACATCACCGTCGAGAAGCCACTGCTCGGCCGGTTGCTGGACTTCGGGCACTTCGTCTTCGAGTCCGCAGCGCAGGAGCAGGGCCTTCGCGACATCAGGTACGTCGGCTCCCCGGACGTCCGCGACCTGACGATCCAGCGCGTCGTGCAGCGTTCGGGTCTGCGCCGTTCGGTGAGCCACGAGCCCTGATCCCCTTGGGCGTCTGCTATGTGAACAAGCCAGCTGCCTTGTTCACATAGCAAACGTGCCGTGTGGACAGTGAACTTGCCGTGTACACATGCCGCCAAGTCCGAAAGGGTGCGGACTGAGCTTGCTGGTCGCGGCGGTCACGGTCGTGCTGGTGGTCGTGGCGACGACGGTGGCCGCGCTGGCCGTGCGCAGTGCACGCGCTGCGACCCTGCGCGAGTCCACGCGGTGATGACGGCCGTACGACGAGTGCCCGCTGGATAGGGTCGGAGCATGTCGCGCAAGTCCCCGCTCCCGTTCGACCCGATTGCCGAAGCAGCGCGGCAGTGGGCTCTGCGGTGGGACGGTGTCGCCGAGATGCGGGCCGTCACCAGCCTGATGCGGGTGCAGCAGCTGGTCCTCGCCGAGCTCGACGAGCTCCTCCGACAGCACCGCCTCACCTTCGCGCGGTACGAGGCGTTGGTGCTGCTGACCTTCTCGCGGCACGGGTCATTGCCGCTGGGCAAGATGGGCGAACGGCTGCAGGTACATCCCACGTCGATCACGTCGATCATCGACCGACTCGAGGCATCGGGGCATGTCGTCCGCCGGCCGCACCCGACCGACGGGCGCACGATCCTCGCCGAGATCACCGACGCCGGCCGCGACCTGGTCGAGAAGGCCACCAAGGACCTGGTCCGCGCCGACTTCGGGTTGGGGGAGCTCTCGGGCGCCGACCTGGACGCGCTGACCGCACTGCTGAGGCCCATCCGGCTGGCCGCCGGAGACTTCCGGGCGGATACACCCACGGTCATCTGACGTACCCTTTAGTTGGACGTCCTACTAAACCCACCCGGCCGGCGAGCCGCCCCACTCTTGAGGATTCAGGCATGACCGAGACACCCAGCACGTCGAACGGCCCGGACATCGAAGCCGGTCGGCAGCGTTGGCAGCGGCGATACGACGGTGCTCGCCTGCGCGACGCCGACTTCACGACCCTGTCGGGCACCGAAGTCGACCCGGTTTACGGCCCAGCCGAGGGCAGCGGCTACGACGACTTCGAGCGCATCGGCTGGCCGGGTGAGTTCCCGTTCACCCGTGGTCTGTATGCCACCGGCTACCGCGGCCGTGCCTGGACGGTTCGCCAGTTCGCGGGCTTCGGCAATGCAGCGCAGACCAACGAGCGCTACCAGATGATCTTGAAGCAGGGCGGTGGCGGGCTGTCGGTCGCCTTCGACATGCCTACCTTGATGGGTCGCGACAGCGACGACCCCCAAGCGCTCGGAGAGGTGGGGCACTGTGGGGTGGCGATCGACACCGCGGCCGACATGGAGGCGCTGTTCGCCGACATCTCGCTGGAGGACGTCACGACGTCGATGACGATCTCGGGTCCTGCTGTGCCCGTCTTCTGCATGTACCTCGTCGCCGCCGAACGCCAGGGCGCCGACATCGGCAAGCTCAACGGCACCTTGCAGACCGACATCTTCAAGGAGTACATCGCCCAGAAGGAGTGGCTCTTCGGCCCCGAGCCGCACCTGCGCCTGATCGGCGACCTGATGGAGTACTGCGCTCACGACATCCCGGCGTACAAGCCGCTGTCGGTGTCGGGCTACCACATCCGTGAGGCAGGCTCGACCGCCGCGCAGGAGCTCGCCTTCACA
>JACCVA010000376.1 GCA_013698435.1 Nocardioidaceae bacterium
GTCGTAGCCGCCGCGGGTGGTCTTGAGCACGATCGGGAAGCCGCCGGCCGCAGCCGCGAACTCCCGGACTGCGGCGGCGCCGTCGACGACGGCGTGCCGCGGGCACGGGATGTCGAGCGTCGACAACCGGGCCCGCATGACGGCCTTGTCCTGCGCGTGGACCAGAGCAGCCGGCCCCGGTCGAGGCAGGTGCCCGTCGGCCGACAACCGCTCGAGGTGCGCCGTCGGGACGTGTTCGTGGTCGAAGGTGACCACGCCACACCCCGTGGCCCAGGCGGCCAGCGTGTCGAGGTCGGTGTAGTCGCCCACGGTGGTGTCGGGGACGACCTGGGCCGCCGAGGAGTCCGCCGCCTCGGCGAGCAGCCGCAGGGAGACGCCGAGCCCGATCGCCGCCTGCTGCATCATCCGGGCCAGTTGTCCTGCACCGACGACGCCCACCACCGGGGTCTCCACGGCGCACAGACTACGACGCTCCCCGAGCAGTCGGGGCATCCGGCGGCATACTTGGGTAAGGCTGGTGCCCCACTGCCCTCCAGCGCGACGTCGGTCCGACCGTCTCGATTCGGTTTCCTCTTGTGGACAAGGGATATCGACGACAGGAGTGTCGGTGGTCGGGTCTAGCGTTGAGGCCATGTTCGACACCGACCTCACTGCTCTCGACGCGGATGCGACGCTGACTGAGCTCGCCGCAGCCCGCGCACTGGCCGAGCGGGCCGGGGTCCGGGTGATGGAGGCGGCGGCGCACTGGGCTGACCTGCACGGCGTCGTCGACGCCCCCGTCGTGGACAGGGTCGCGGGTCGACCACACCGGAACCCAACCGTCCACCCTTGCCAGCTGACCATCGGCACGTGCCGAAGTGTCCTCAGGCTCGCCGAGCGGCCCGGTTACGACCGTAAGACGCTCGCCCCGCGTCCACCGTGGCGGTCGCAGCGACGAGCAGGAGCCACGTATGGTTGTCCGCCAACCAAAGCCGCTGCCAGAGCCCGGGCTGGTTGCCGTTGGTCTGCGCGAGCAAGACCAACGACCCAACCGCCGCAGCCAGGCTCACCAGCCCCAACCATCGCGGCCACGGCGACGGGCCGCGTAAGGCGCCCACCGCCAACGTCACCATGGCCACGAGCGCAAAGGCTTCGTAGGCGCCAACGCCTGCCCGGTGGACCGCGTCGACCCAGTCGCCGACTGGTGTGCATCGTGCGGGTCCATCGGGGCACGACTGGCGGAACGCCGCTACCGCGGTACCGGCCAGGAAGGCTGCGAAGAGCGACCAGGCGCAAAGCCTCGAAGGCCATCCAATCTGCACAGCGCGTCCGGCTGCCAGATGTGCGACGGCGCTGGCGAGCAGTGCGCAGATGCCGATGCCGGCCACCGGCGATCCACGTGAGGCCAGACTAGAGATGAAGTCTTCGCGCGCGGAGTATCCGTCGACCATCGGTCCAGCCGAGAAGACCCCCACCCAGAACAAGAAAACGGCACCCACCGAGGCCGCCCCTGCTGCCGGCGAGCGTGTCATCACCGTGGTCAGGAGCCGGTCGGCTCCGGGTCGGCCGGGCCAGTCGGCACGGCTGGAGGGCATCAGGTACGCCGCACTGCGAAGGGCTGGACGAGACCGAACCCCCGGATGGGCCGCTCGGACAACGGCCGCGCCACGTAACCGTCCAGCATGCCGACGGCCTGCGCGGTGGCCCGGTCGGCGATCACCCGGTTGCGACGGGCCACGGCGGTGAGCCTGCTCGCCAGGTTGACGGGTGTTCCGAACACGTCGCCGAGGCGCATCACGACCGGCCCGGTGGCCAGCCCGACGTGCACATCGGGCAGCCGGTCGTCATCGCCGATCACCTCGACGATCGCGCACGCGATGTCGACGCCGGGGGCCGGTCCGTCGGCGATGAAGAGCACGGAGTCCCCCAGCGTCTTGATCACCCGGCCGCCGTGACCGGTGACGAGGTCGGCGCACAGGGACTCGAAGCCCTCGACCATCTCGGCGAGCCGCTCCTGGCCAACGTCCGTCGACAGCTGGGTGAAGCTCACCAGGTCGGCGAACCCGACGGTCACCGTGACAGTGTGCAGGTCGGAGTCGTTGGCGCCGAGCGCCTCGACCCGACCGACCGAGGCCGCCAGGTGGCGGCGCCAGGCATACGTCATCAGCTCCTCGAACGGCGGCTCGACGTTGCGAATCACGTCGAGTCCGGTGCTGAGGCGCGAGCCCGTGCCGAGGCCGTCGTCCTCGAGCTGCTGGACGTAGTCGCTGAGCGTCGCGACCTGCCAGTCCGCCAGCCGGGCCATCGTGCGGCCGACCGCACGAGTCAGCTTCACTGCAACCTCGAAGTCGAGCGCTCCGGACTCGACCAGAGAGAGCAGCAGCGTCATCGCCTCCCTGTCGGAGCTGGTGAAAGCTGCCGTCTCGCCGGCGTCGGGGAAGCCAAGCGCCCGCCACAGCACCCGAGCCCGTTGGATCAAGGCGTCGTCGGCGGCGACGATGTCGGCCGACGTCAGGTGCGGCTGCTCCCCGAGGATCTCCCGCTCGAGGTCCTCGCGTGTCGGCGGTTGCACCGGCGCGCGTCTCGCGCTGCCCGCGCCGACGACCTCAGCATCTGGCGACGGCGAGTCGGTCACCGTCGCCTGGGCTCACCCGGCTGGCGCGGTGTGCCGTCGTCGTCGGCACCGTCGTCGTTGCCGAACAGCAGGTCCGTGATGACGAGCTGGAGCTTCTCCACCCGGGGTACGTCGGGGAGCACCGACCTGCCTTCCTCGCTGGCGTCGGAGATGACCAGGGTGCCGCACCCCAGCAGGCGATCGAGCAGGTCCCGCTCGTACTTGACGTCGTTGATGCGGTGCAGCGGGATGTCACGACCGGTGCGAGTGATGATGCCCGAGCGGTTGATGAGCCGACGGTTGGTGACGGTGTAGGACGCCGTGATCCAGCGTAGGAAGGGCCGCACCGTGAACCAGACGATGACGGCCAGCGCGATGATGATGACGGCCCACATCAGCGCGTCTTGGGAGGAACCGTCCGGCAGGATCGCAAGCAGGAAACCGGACACGCCGCAGGTGACGAGCAAGACGATGACGGGGAAGACGAGCGCCTTCCAGTGCGTGCGGGTGCTCACGATGACGTGCTCGCCCTCGCTGAGCAGTTTCTGCGAGATCCCCATCAGGCCTCCAGCCACGAGAACTTGTTCCTGCCGCCCATCGTTTCACGTCGCCCGGCGGAGATGGACCACATCGCCCGCGCCAAACGTTTGCTCTCCCTGCGGCGTCCGCACCAGCAGCCGTCCGAGCGGGTCTACGCCGACCGCATGCCCCGTCACCACCTGGCCGCCGACGAGCTCGACCCGCACCCGTCGACCGATCGTGGCGCAGGCGTCGACGTACGCAGCCTGCAGGCCCAGCCCCGGGTCCCCGCCGGTGCCCAGCCAGCGGACGTAGAGCCGGTCGAAGTTGCGCAGCAGTGCCCGGGCGAGCTGCGATCGGTCGGTCATGGTCGCCTGCTCGAGCACCAGCGAGGTCGCCGTCGGGACCGGCAGCTCATCCTCGCGCAGCGAGACGTTCAGTCCGATGCCGACGACCGCGGCCGGGGCTCGACCGGCCCCGTCGATGCGTTCGACGAGGATGCCTGCCACCTTGCGGTCGTCGACGATGACGTCGTTCGGCCACTTCACCGCCGCCGCAACACCGGCCTGGTCACGCAGGCTGGCAGCGACCACCAGTCCCGCCATCAGCGGCAGCCACGGCCACCGCACGGGCTCCACGGCGGTCGGCCGGACGAGGATCGAGAGGGTGAGGCCTGAGCGGGCCGGCGTCGTCCAAGTGCGGTCGAGCCGGCCGCGACCTGCGGTCTGGTGCTCGGCCACCAGCACGACGCCGTCGTCGTCGCTAGTGCGGGCACGGACTCCAAGTTCGGCGTTGGTGGAAGGGGACCGATCCACCACTTCGACCTCGGTCCACAACGCATCCGGGGTGACCAGCGCACGGCGCAGGGCGTCGGCATGAAGGGGCGGTCGATCGAGGTCGCCGTACATCGAGGGCATCGCCGGCTCACGTTACGCTGCGACCTGTGAGCGAGATCGACATCCACACGACGGCCGGAAAGATCGCTGGCCTGGAGCAGCGTCTCGACGAGGCCGTCCACGCGGGCTCTGCCCGGGCGATCGAGAAGCAGCACGCGAAGGGCAAGCTCACCGCGCGGGAGAGGGTCGACCGGCTCCTCGACGACGGTTCGTTCGTCGAGCTGGACGAGCTGGCGCGGCACCGCTCCACGAACTTCGACATGGAGCAGAACCGGCCGTACGGCGACGGCGTCGTCACCGGCTACGGCACCATCGACGGGCGACAGGTGTGCGTCTTCGCCCAGGACTTCACCGTCTTCGGCGGCAGCCTGGGGCAGGTCTACGGCG
>JACCVA010000380.1 GCA_013698435.1 Nocardioidaceae bacterium
GGTTGTAACCGAGAGCCCGCAGTCGTGGCCGCGCAAGCACCTGCACCAGCACCGAGTAGCCAGAGCCGCCCGCACCATCGTCATACGAGGAGAGTCCTGTGTCGTTGCCCCCGCTCGTGGAGCCCGCCGAAGAGCTGTCGATCGACGAGGTACGCCGCTACAGCCGGCACCTGATCATCCCCGACGTCGGTATGACGGGCCAGAAGCGGCTCAAGAACGCGAAGGTGCTCGTCATCGGCGCCGGCGGGCTCGGCAGCCCTGCACTCCTCTACCTCGCGGCTGCCGGGGTCGGGACTCTCGGGATCGCTGAGTTCGACGAGGTCGACGAGTCAAACCTGCAGCGGCAGATCATCCACGGGCAGAGCGACATCGGGAAGCCGAAGGCCATCTCTGCCAAGGAGTCGATCGCCGAGACCAACCCGCTCGTCAACGTGGTCCTGCACAACGAGCGGCTCGACAACGACAACGTGATGGGCATCTTCGAGCAGTACGACCTGATCGTCGACGGCACCGACAACTTCGCCACCCGCTACCTCGTCAACGACGCCGCCGTGCTGCTCGGCAAGCCCTATGTGTGGGGCTCGATCTACCGTTTCGACGGCCAGGCGTCGGTCTTCTGGGCTGAACACGGCCCGTGCTACCGCTGCCTCTACCCCGAGCCGCCCCCGCCGGGCATGGTCCCGTCGTGCGCCGAGGGCGGTGTGCTCGGCGTGCTGTGCGCGAGCATCGGCGCCATCCAGGTCAACGAGGCGATCAAGCTGCTGACCGGCATCGGTGAGCCGCTGCTCGGCAAGCTGATGATCTACGACGCGCTGGAGATGGAGTACCGCAAGCTCGCCGTCCGCAAGGACCCCGGCTGCGCGATCTGCGGCGACAACCCCACCGTCACCGAGCTGATCGACTACGAGACGTTCTGTGGCGCGATCAGCGACGAGGCCGCTGACGCCGCCGCCGACGCGACGATCTCCGTCGCGACCCTCGAGCACTGGCTCAAGGAGCGCGACAACGGTGAGCGTGACTTCGTGCTCGTCGACGTACGCGAGCCCAACGAGTACGAGATCAACAAGATCCCCGGCTCCGTGCTGATCCCGAAGGGCGAGTTCCTCAACGGCGACGCGCTCGGTGAGATGCCGTCCGACAAGCCGGTGGTGCTGCACTGCAAGTCCGGGGCGCGTTCGGCAGAGGTGCTGGCGGTGTTGAAGGGCGCCGGCTTCGCCGACTCCGTGCACGTCGGCGGCGGTGTCGTGGCCTGGGTCAACCAGATCGACCCGTCGCAGCCGTCCTACTGACGGCCGCACGCACCAACCCGACCGCGGCGGTGGTGTCGTACCCTCCCGCCGGCGTCTGCAAGGCGTTCGGAGCCGACGCGGAGCACCTGCGTCGGCTTGTCGGCGGGCAGGGTCAGACCTGGTACGACGGCGCCCTCGTGCTCAAGCCCGTCCCCAACCCGGCCGAACACGACTGGGTGAGTGACGTCTTCGCCGGTTGGCGCCACCACGACCGCGTACGCGTCCCGGAACCGGTGCGCTCGCGCCGCGGGGCCTGGGTGCACGACGGCTGGGCCGCCCACCATTGGGTCGAGGGCCGCGACGTTGCGCTGCCGGTGGAGCTCGACGTGGTCCGCGCCGCGAGCGACGCCTTTCATGAGGCGGTCGGACACCTGTCGCGCCCGGCGTTTCTCGACCTGCGGTGGGACCCCTGGTCCCACGGTGACCGCGTCGCCTGGGACGGCGGCCGACCGCAAGGCCACGCGGCAACCCGTCAGCTCATCGCGGACGGGCTTGTTGCCCTGCAGCCGGTACATGCCCGCTCGCAGGTCATCCACGGCGACATCGGCGGGAACGTGCTCGTCGCGGACGGGCTTGCCCCCGCAGTGATCGACTGGCCGCCCTACTTCCGACCGGCAGGGTTTGCGCTGGCGGTGGTCGCCGTCGACGCGATCTGCTGGGCAGCTGCGCCGCTCACCATCCTCGATGCGTGGAGCGACGTCCCTGACTGGGACCAGCTACTGTTGCGGGCCGTCATCTACCGGGTTGCGACCCGAGGACGGTTCGAGGCGCTCGGTCTCACGTCGACCGACAGCTCCCATGACGTCGAACAGTGCCGGCCCTGCCTCGATGCCGTCCTACGGCGCATGCCCTGACGTCAGCCACCCTGACCCGCACCGGCGGTCCTGTCGTCACAGGGGGCATCAGCAGACCGCCTCGGCTCACGTCGACGCGGCTCGTCAGCGTCGGTCCTGAGCCGCTCCGCCCGCGGACCTGAGGGTGTCCAACAGTTGGGCGGCGGCCGTGCTGACAAGGTGTCGAGACGGGTCGGAGCCGGTCGACGTCAAGCCGCTGCCGAGCCCGACGGCGTGCGCGCCGGCGGCGAGCCAGCTGCCCACCTCCTCGATCGCGACCCCGCCACTGGGGATGACGGCCAGGTCGGGGAACGGACCACGCAGCGCGGCCAGCCCGGCCGGACCCACCATGGCGGCGGGAAAGAGCTTGACGACGAGCGCGCCGGCTGCCCGCACTGTCATGATCTCGGTCGGCGTCAACACACCAGGGACCACCAACCGGCCGGTCTCCAGCATGGCGCGCACCAGCTCGGGCGGGCTGCCCGGGCAGACCAGGAAGTCCGCCCCGGCATTTGTCGCGCCGCCAGCCTGGCCCGCAGAGGAGACGGTGCCCGCCCCGAGCAGGATCCGGTCGCCGTACTCCGCGCGCAACGTCGAGAGCAGCTCGGTCGCCCGCGGCGTCGTGTAGGTGATCTCGACCGCCGTGAAACCGGCCGCCACCAGGGCTCGGCTCGCCGCGAGTGCGCCTTCAGGGGACTGTGACCGCACGATGGCGATGCAACGCTGAACACCAAGGAGCTCGAGCACCTGCTCGGCGGTACGCGGCCTGTCCGTCATCGGTCATCCTCTCCAGTGCCGGGCTGCGAGCGTCTGGAGATGGTCACCGGACTGTCCTCGCGACATACGACAGCATGAGCGGCGCAATGCTCGGCACGCGCCAGGCGGTCGCGAAGGCTGAGCTGGTCGAGCCAGCCGGAGAGGTACCCAGCGGCCAGGGCGTCACCCGCCCCGGTCAGGTCGATGACGTTGAGGACGCGGGCATCGACCTTGGCCACCTCGTCATCGGTGATGGCGACGGCACCGCTGGCGTCGTGGATGACGAGCGTCGTGGGGCGCATCGAGGCGAGCCGCGTCTGCAAGCTGTCGATATCGTCGGTGGAGAAGATCAGACGTGCTTCGTCCCGGGAGGCGAAGATGGTGTCGCACATCTCAGTGAGCGGCCGGAGCAGCGCTGCTGGGTCCCTTCCCCGCAGCAGCCGGTGCCTGATGTTGACGTCGAAGCTGACATGGGTGCCGGTCGTCGACGCAGCAGTCAGCAGCTGAGCGACCATCGCGTGCCCGGCATCGGAGATGAGCGCTGTGATGCCGCTCAGGTGCAAGCCCCGGCCAGCGCACAGGTAGTCGACGTCGGCGTACGTCGCACGGCTCTGCGCGGACCCGTGGCGGTAGGGGTAGTTGCGAAGACCACCGAGCGGGGTCTTCTCCTTCAGGTAGAGCCCGGTCGGTGCTGTGGCGTCGACGACGAGCCGCGAGACGTCGACCCCCTCGCTGCGAAGGGCACGCGTGCCCGCACGACCGAAGGGGTCGTCGCCGACGACGCCGGCCCAGCCGACTGCATGGCCGAGGCGGGCGAGAGTGAGGGCGACGTTGACCTCGGCGCCGCCCACCGACGTCGCCAGCAACGCGGCCGACTCCAACGGTGAATCGAGGCCGACCGGGGCGAGCACGCCGAGCATCTCGCCGGTCGTGATGACGTCGAGCCGCTCAGACATCGAACAACGCGTCACCTGGGGCGTAGCGAGCCAAGGCGTCGGGATCGAGCCGGATACCGAGGCCGGGTCCGGCCGGGACGGCGAGCATCCCGTCGTCGTCGAGCTTGAAACCGCCCTCGACGAGGCCGTCGATGTACGCCGAGCCGGGCTTGTACTCGACCAGATCGGTGTCGGGTAGAGCCGCTGCCAGATGCAGATCGGCGGCCAGACCCACCGCTGTGTTCCAACCGTGCGGGATGAAGCGGGTGCCGAACTCTGCCGCCAGCCAGGCGACCCGGCGCGACTCGCTGATGCCGCCACCCTTGGTCGTGTCCGGCTGGACGATGTCGAATGCCCCTGCGGTGATGAAGCGGACGAAGTCCTGCCGACGTGTCAGCACCTCACCGCCGGAGATCGCGATCCTCGACGCCCGACGGAGCTGGACGAACCCGTCGAGGTCGTCGGGTCTCAGCGCCTCCTCGAACCAGGCGACGTCATAGGCCGCCAGCAGGTCGGCCGTCCGGACCGCCCACTTGTACCCGTGCGGCCAGAAGGCGTCGGACCCGCCCGCGTCCACTGCCAGCAGCGACTCCGGCCCGATAGCCTCGCGGGCAGCCGCCACCACCTGCTCGTCGACAACGTTGCTCACCCTGCCGAAGTCGCCCCAGCCGATCTTGAACGCGGTGAAGCCCTCGGCGGCCAGCTTCGCGAGGTTGTCCGCGAGCACCGGAGCATCCTCGATGAGGACCGATGCGTAGGGGCGTACCCGGGCGCGGTACCGGCCGCCGAGCAGTGTGCTGATCGGCAGACCGACGACCTGGCCGAGGATGTCCCACAAGGCGATGTCGATCCCGCTGATCGTGTGGGTGACAGCACCGCCACGACCCATCCAGAACGTGTGCTCGTGCAGCCGCTGGCTCAACCGGTCCGGTTCGCGTGGGTCGGCTCCTAGGCAGATCGGGCCGAGGATTTCGAGCGCCGCACGGACCAGATGTTCGCTGGAGAAGACGCTCCCCACCCCGACGACGCCTGCGTCGGTGTGAACGGTGACGAGGGTGTGGACGACATCGTCGGGGTCGAGCTCGAGCGACCAACCGCCCTTTGGGGTTGCACCACGCAGCCCGACCGCGCGCATCTCAGTGATCTTCATGGGAATGCATGCCTTCCTTGACCTCGATGACGACGCCCTCGTCGGCTCCCAGGTGCAGCGTCGCACCTGTGCTGCCCCTGCACGCGCCCGTCGTGGAGACGACGACGGACCCGGTCGAGGGCAAGGTGACGCTTGTCGGCTCACTGGTCAGGTTGAGTGCTATGACCATGCTGTGACTCTCGCTGCGTCGTTCGTACGCGAGCACCGAGGGTGGGCAGGCGCAGGGAAGGAAGGTGATGTCCCCGTGGCGCAGGGCGTCCGCCGTCCCGCGAAGACGCACCAACGTCTGGTACAGCGACAGCGAGGAGGCCGGCTCAGCCAGCTGTGAGTCGACGTTGATCTCGGCGGCGTCGTGTGCGGTCGGCAGCCACAGCTGCGCCGGGTCCGCGGTCGAGAAGCCGGCGTTGACGTCGTTGTTCCACGGCATCGGGGTACGGGTGGGGTCGCGACTCACCCCGCCCGTCGCAGTCGCGAAGTAGTCGCGCTGCTGGGACAACGGCACCGGCTGGTCGGCCATTCCGAGCTCGTCGCCGTACAGCAGGCAAGGTGTCGCCGCGAGAGTGAGGAGCAGGACCGCGGCGACCCGTGCCTGGGCAGGGCCGAGCCGGGTCGCAAGGCGCATCCTGTCGTGGTTGCCCAGAGCCACGATCGGCCAGGCGCCGGTCGGGAGGGCGGCGTAAAGGCCCTCGAGCTCGGCACGCAGCAGGTCCGCACGCCACGGTGTCTCGATCAGGCGGAACGGGAACGGCAGGTGCATGCCGCCGAGGTCGGCTCCGTAGTAGGCCGCCCAGTCCGCCCACGGCATCGCCTCGATCTCCGCGATCGTGACCGCATCGGGGTACTCGTCGACGATCGCCCTGATCTGCGTCATCACCTGATGGGTGTCGGGGTGTCGCCGGTCGTAGAGGTGGATCTGGGTACCGAAGTCGGGATGCTGGAGGTCGTAGGGGTTGTGCGCGCCGGCCGCCACCTCGGGGTTGTCGCGCAGCTCGGGGTCCTTCATCAGCATGTGGGCGACGTCGATCCGCACACCGTCGGCGCCACGGCCGAGCCAGTACCTGAGGACCTCGAACAAGGCATCTCGTACCTGGGGGTTGCGCCAGTTCAGGTCGGGCTGCTCCTTGAGGTGGGAGTGCAGGTAGTACTGACCGGTGGGCGGATCCAGCTCCCAGACCGACCCTCCTGCCTCGCTGGTCCAGTTGTTCGGGAGGCTGCCGTCTGGCTTGGAGTCGCGCCAGACGTACCAGTCTCGCCGGGGGTTGGTCAGCGACGACCGCGACTCCAGGAACCACGGGTGCTGGTCAGAAGTGTGGCTCGGGATGTAGTCGACGATGATCTTGATCCCGCGGGCGTGCGCCTCGGTGAGGAGACGGTCGAAGATCTCCAGAGTGCCGAAGACCGGTTCGACCTGCAGGTAGTCCGAGACGTCGAACCCCTGGTCGAGCAGTGGCGAAGCGTAGAAGGGACCGGTCCAGACCGCATCGACGCCCAGGATGTCGGACAGGTAGCCGAGGGAGTCGATGAGGCCCTGGAGGTCGCCGACGCCGTCGCCGTTGCCGTCACGGAAGCTCGGGAGGTGGCACTCGTAGATGACGGCTCCCCTCCACCACGCACCAGCCACACTGTCGCTCGGCGGCGCGGCACCCGCGCCTGCTGACATGGGTCTGGTCATCAGCTGGCGGCCTCCTTGCTGGTGGGCTCCGGCATGGTCGTCGAGCGTTGCGGGCATGGTCGCTCAGCCCTTGGCGAACCCGGCGAGCATGCCGCGGACGAAGTGCTTCTGCATGGCGAGGAAGACGACCATCGGCACAACCATCGAGAGCATGGCGGCCGAGGTGAGGATCTCCCAACCGTTCCCGCGGGAAGCCACGAGCTGGCTGACCGCGACGGTCATGGGTGCGACGTCACTGAACCCCCCGAGGAAGATCAGCGCTGTCAGCAGGTCGTTCCAAGTCCAGACGAACTCGAAGATGGCCAGCGAGGCCAGTGCCGGCCGGGAGAGCGGCAAGACGATGCTGAAGAAGATCTGGCTGCGACGGGCGCCGTCCATCTCGGCTGCCTCGAACAGCTCACGAGGCAGCGCGGCGAAGAAGTTGTGCAGGAGGTAGATCGCGAAGGGCAGCCCGTACCCGAGGTGGACCAGCCACAAGCCGAGGAAGCTGCCGGTCAGGTCGAGCGAGTTGAAGATCCGCAGCAGCGGCACGAGAGTGATCTGCACCGGGACGATGAGCAAGGTCACGATGACCAGCAGCACACCACTGCGAAGCTTGAACTGCATGCACGCGAGCGCGTAGGCGGCGGCTGAGCTGACGACGACGGTGAGCAGCGTAGCCGGCACCACGATGGCAAAGCTGTTGAAGAGGCTCAGGAGCATGTTGTTGCGTTCGAGTACCGCGCTGTAGTTGGCGATCGTGTAGTCGCCGGGGAGCGCGAAGGAGTGCCACCAGCCGGTGGACAAGACGGCGGGGGTAGGACGGAAGGAGCTGACGAAGAGCCCCACCAGCGGGATCAGCCAGATGGCGGTGATGCCCACCACCGTCAGGTGGAGGGGCAGCCGGCGCGGGTGAAGGCGCCCGGTGTGGACAGCCGTCGTGGGCTGGACCACGCGGCTGGCGACGTCTTCCACGTGCGCGGCCATCTCAGGACTCCCTGCTGTGGCGTCTGAACTGGCGGACGTTGAAAACCATGATCGGGACCACGGCGATCATCAGGATTGTTGAGACCGCGCCGGCGACGCCGTTGTCCTTCGCGGTGAAGAGCTCGCGGTACATCACCGTCGACAAGACGTCCGTGCCGTAGGTGCCGTTGGTCATCACGTAGACGATGTCGAACGCCTTCAAGGCGACCACCGTCATGGTCGTGGCCACGACGACGACCGTGGGGACGAGAACCGGGAAGGTCACGTAGCGAAACAGCTTCCACTCCGACGCGCCGTCGAGCCGAGCTGCCTCGTGCAGTTCCTCCGGAATCCCGCGGAGGGCGGCTGCGAAGATGACGACAGCGAACCCGGCTTGGGTCCACAGGGTGGCTGCGATGAGGGCGTAGTTGTTGGTCGCCTCGTCGACTATCCAGGCGACGGGCTCGCGGCCGGAGAGCATCGTGAGGATTGCGTTGAGCGTCCCGGTCTGGGTGGCCATCGGTGGCTGGTAGTCGTACATGAAGGTCCAGATCACACCGGCGGCGACCGCCGAGATCGCGATCGGCAAGAACAGAGCAGCCTTGACCAGACCGCCGTAGGCCACCCGCTCGGCCAGGACGGCGATCGCCAGCCCGATCAGCACGGCCATCGACGGCAGCAGGAGCACCCAGAGCACGGTGTTGCGCAAGGCGATCTGGGTCACCGGGTCGGTCAACGTGTCGGTGTAGTTCTTGAAGCCGACGAACCGTGACGCGTCGGAGCTGAGGAAGCTCAGGACCACGGTGAGGAGGGCCGGGAAGACCAAGGTGAGTGCCATGGCCGCGGCTGCCGGTGCGAGAAAGAGCCAGGGCACCAGTTTTCGGTTCCACGCCGGAGCCAGTCGCGCGAGCACGCCGTCACCGAGTTTGAGGTAGCCGACGCCGATGACCAAGATCACCGCGACCGCGGCGACCGTCAGAGTGGTCCGGTCAGCGATCACTAGTACCGCGGCAGGCAAGGTTTGCCCTGGCGAGCTTCGTCCAGGGCGTGCGATGGCAAGGCGCCGATGCGAAGGCAGACCGGGCGTCTTTCGAGGTTCGGCAACGCCGCCAACGTCCGTAATGGGCTGCGCGTAGCGGGCAAGGGTTGCCGGACGCGGTACTAGCAAGCCTCACTGCGCCGGACGTGGCACTCACCTCGTCTTCTCGACGGTCGCCAAGATGTTGTCGAGGTCACCAGGATCCTTGGTGTAGTCGAGGCCGGCCTTCCAGAACGCGTCGACCTCCGTCTGCGGCATCAGCGAGTTACCGAGCGAGTAGGTGCCCTGGGCGTCGGCCAGGACCTCGCTCGCCTTCTTCAGGAACGGGTCGCGGTAGATGCTCGGGTCGACGTTCTTGTTCGGTGACAGCCACCGGCCGGTGGAAGCGATGAGGACGCCGGCCTCACGGGTCGCGAGGTACTTCACGAGGGCTGTTGACTGCGGCGTCTGGTTGAGCAGGCCGACGATCTCACCGGAGATCGAGCGAACTGCCGGATACTTCGGGTTGAAGTCGGGTGCGGGGAAGAAGTCGAGGTCGGTGCCCGGCTCGAGGCTCGGGAAGCTGTCGGTGATGATGCCGCCCATGAATGTCGCTTGCTGGTGCAGGTAGCACCCCGGCTTGTCGGTGAACATCGGGTTGGCGGCCTTGGCGAAGTTCGTGCTCAGCACCGTCGTCGTCCCTCCGTAGACCATGCCGTCGGCCACCATCCCACCGTAGGTCTCGAACGCGTGCTCGACCTCCGGAGACGTCCACGGCTCGTCGCCATCGCGCCAACGCTTGTGGAACTCTGGTCCTGCCTCGCGCAGCAGGATCTCGTCGATGAAGTCAGCCGCCGGCCAGCCACTTGCCGCGCCGCTCTCAAGGCCGACGCACCAAGGCGCGACCCCGGACTCCACCTGCTCCCGCGCCCAGCCCTGCAGCTCGTCCCAGCTCTGGGGGTCGGTCGGGCCCTCGTACGTCGTGGGGTTGTACCAGATCAGCCCGCCGAGGTTGACGGAGTTGAAGATGCCGAAGACCTGGTCGTCCAGCGATGCTGTCTCGAGCAGGCTCGTGGAGAAGTTGGCACTCAGAACCTCGTCACCGACGACCTCGCGCAGGTCGACGAGGTCACCCTCCTCGGCCAGAGCAGACATCTCTCCGATCGCTGGGGTGGCGACCACGTCTGGAGGGTTCCCGCCGTCCACCCGCGTCTGCAGCACCGCCGCGAAGTCTCGCGTCCCTTCGTACTGCACCTCGACACCGGTGGCCTTCTCGAACGGCTCCACGACGGTCTTGAACGCGTCGAGCTCCGCCCCGCCCAGAACGCCGAGCATGGTCACCTTACCGCTGAGCTGCTCCCCGCCCGCCGCCTCGGACGCGGCGTCCTCGGCAGCGGCCACGGCTGACTGCGGCGCAGCGGTGTTGGTCTTCTTCTGCGTGTCGGAGTCGCTGCTGCTGCAGGCAGTCACCACAAGCGTGGATGCGAGCAGGGTGGCTGCAATGGATCGAAGGTTCATGCCAGCTCCTATGGAGATCGAACCGCACCGGCACATGTCGGTGAGAAGACGTCGGTCAACGTAACACGCAGATGGGATACTGTCGACAATCGACTGTGCGCTATCATCCGTTGGACCAAGCCTCACCCGAAACCGAAGGAGGTCGCCGATGTCGGCACTAGGGCTGCCCCGCGTACCCAGCCAGTCCCGTCGCGAGCACGTCGTCCAGATCCTGCGCACGGCGATCACCAGCGCACGTCTCAACCCCGGCGACCGGTTGATCGAGGTCGACCTCGCCAACGAGCTCGGGACGAGCCGGGCACCGGTGAGAGAAGCGCTTCGCCAGCTCGAGCAAGAGGGCCTCGTCGCCTCCTACCCCTACCGGGGCAGTGAGGTGCTCGGGGTGTCGCAGGCAGAGGTGGAGCAGGTGCTCGTACCCATCAGGGTCACGCTCGAGCGGTTCGCTTTCTCTCAAGCCCTCGGGCGGCTCAGCGGCGCCGACTTCGAGCAGCTGCAGCTACTTGTCGACGAGATGGAGGAGGCGGCAGGGGTCGGGGCAACCGACCGGCTCGCCGACGCCGACATCCGGTTCCACGAGCTGGTCATCGAGTGCTCCGAGCAGCCGCACTGTCTGCAACTGTGGAAGACGATCCAGCCACGGGTCAGGGCGTACTTCCGTCGTGACGCGCCGGCCCACGACGACCCGGTGGGGGTCGCCAAACAGCACCAAGAGCTCCTCGACGTCATCAAGCTGGGCGACGAGGCAACGGTGCTCGACGCCGTTGACCGGCACATCCACCTCCACCTCGCGCCGAAGCCGCCCCCCGATGCGGGGTAGCGCGGTGGTCGTCACCGGTGCCGGGTCGGGGATCGGTCGTGCGGTGGCACTGGCGTGCGCCCGGCGCGGGGCCGCTGTCGCCGGCCTGGACATCGACGCAGACGCCGTGCGGTCGGTCGCCGAGGAGTCGCTGGCCGCTGGAGCAGCAGGCTCGGTGGGCATCGCCTGCGACATCTCCTCGGAGGAGTCGGTGCAGGCCGGCTTCGCCGCGGCCGAGCGCGCTGTCGGCAACGTCGACGGCGTCTTCGCCAACGCCGGGATCGAGGTCAACGCGCCGCTGCACGAGTTCGAGCTCGAGTCCTGGCGCCGGGTGATCGACGTCAACCTGGTGGGGACGTTTCTCACCTGCAGGGAGGCACTGCGCCTCCTGGTCGCAAGAGGGTCGGGCGGCTCCATCGTCTGCACCTCGTCGCCGGCGGCATTCGTCGGGTTCTCAGGAGGAGGCAACAGTGCCTACGCGGCCTCCAAGGGTGGGTTGACCGCCCTGGTGCGGTCCGCGGCGCTGGACTACGCCGAGCACGGGATCCGGGTCAATGCCGTCGTCCCCGGCGCAACCGACACGCCCATGCTGGCCAGCGGGCCGTCGGGGGAGATCGAGCACGCCCGCACGTCGGCGCGGCACCAGGTGCCTCTGGGTCGACTCGGACGGCCAGACGAGGTCGCCGCGGCCGTGGTGTGGCTGCTGTCCGACGACTCGTCGTACGTGACCGGGACCCACCTGGTCTGTGACGGCGGCCTGCTGGCCAAGAGTGCGAACGACTTCTGAGCCAGTGAGCGACCGTCCCGACCAACCGCTGGAGGACACCAGATGACGACGTTGCCGATGATCGGGTGCACGACCTGGGTTGTCGCCGACGGGTACATCCCGCCGACGAGCACGGGCCCGATCCCCGAGATGGTCAGCCATGACAGCGTCTGCATGCTCAACGCGGGAGAGGCGGACGCCACCGTCGAGCTCTGGGTCTTCTTCACCGACCGAGACCCGCAGGGCCCCTATGTGCTGCCCGTGCCCGCCAGGCGAGCGCATCACCAGCGCATCAACGACCTCCGCCTCCCCGCTGCGGTGCCGATCGGTGTCGACTACAGCCTGGTGCTGCACAGCGACACTCCCATCGTCGTCCAGCACACTCGCCTGGACTCCCGACAGCCAGCGAACGCGCTGATGTCGACGATTGCGTTCCCTGTGCCCTGACGGTGTGGCAGGGTGCCCAGATGGCAGGTCTGAACGATGCCGCGCGCCGACTCGTCGAATCCGGCGTACTCGCCCACATGGTCACGAAGAACGACGACGGCTCCGCGCAGGTCTCCGTCGTCTGGGTCGGCTTGGACGGTGACGAGCTCGTTGCCGCACACCTGGACGGTCGGCAGCGAAAGCTCGCCAACATGCGTCGCGATCCGCGGGTCGCGCTGTCGTTCGAGGCGCAGACGAGCAACGAGATCGGCATGCGTCACTACCTGGTGGTCCACGGACGAGCTCGGATCACCGCAGGCGGTGCGCCGGAGCTGCTGGGGCGGCTGGCCCAGAGCTATGTCGGTCCCGGCACCGTGCTCCCGCCGATGCCGGACCCGCCACCCGGTTTCGTGACCCACATCAGCGTCACCCGCGTCGGTGGGCAGGGGCCGTGGAGCACCGCCACGACGTGAGGCCGGCGGCATACCGCTGGCACCCGGGACGGAGCCGTTCAGTCCATCTACCTGACCGACGCGACTGCACCAGGGCGCCCAACCCCGGTCCGGCAGAGTGCGCCTGGGAGACTCACGCTCGTGGCGGAGGACGAGAGGTACGTCGAGGCGGTGCTGTCCTTGGTGGAGCGGATTCCGGTGGGGCGGGCGACCACCTACGGCGTGTTGGCTGATGCCGTGGGTCGTG
>JACCVA010000427.1 GCA_013698435.1 Nocardioidaceae bacterium
CCGCCGTACAGGTCGACGTTGTGCTGCATCAGGTCCGCGACACGGCTGTAGGTGCGCACCTTCACCGGCATCTCCTCCGAGATCGGCAGCTGCCACAGCGCCTCACCGACGCGGCCGCCGGCGGCTCGCACCAGCTCGACGAGCGCGTCGTCGTTGCCGAGGATCCCTGAGACGCGATCGCCCAGCGCGATCTGACAGGCACCGGTGAGGGTGGCGACGTCGACGAGGACGTCGGGCGACGTCTTGGACGCCAGGGCCAGGGCGTCACCGAGGACCAGCCGGCCCTCGGCGTCGGTGTTGAGCACCTCGACGGTCTTGCCGCCGTACATCGTGAGCACGTCTCCAGGGCGGGTGGCCTTGCCGGACGGCATGTTCTCGGCGAGGCAGGCGTACGCGGTCACTCGTACCGGCAACCCGAGGTCGGCGATGGCGAAGACGGCCGCCGACACCGCGGCAGCACCGGCCATGTCGCACTTCATCGTGACCATCGCGTTGGACGGCTTGATCGACAGACCGCCTGAGTCGAACGTGATTCCCTTGCCCACGAAGGCGATGTGGGCAACGGGGCGGCTCGGCTTGTAGGACAGCTTGACCAGCCTGGGGGGCCGTGCCGATCCTTGGCCGACACCGAGGATGCCGCCGTAACCCTTCGACTCGAGGGTCTTCTCGTCGCTGACGGACACGGAGACCTTCGAGCGTCGGGCTCGAGAGGTCACCCGGTCCGCGAACGACTCAGGGTAGAGGTCGTTGGGCGGGGCGTTGACGAGGTCGCGCGCGAAGTGGACCGCGGCGGTAACCGTCTCAGCGTCGCTCACCGTCTGCTTCGCGGTCTTGCTGCGGGCGAGGTCGGTGAGGATGACGAACTCACCGACGGGCTCGGTCTTCTTCTCCAGGTAGTGGTCGTAGGCGTAGGCGCCGAGCAGCGCCCCGTCGGCCACTGCGCGAACCTCGTCATCACTCGTCGCGGGGAGTGCAAGAGCGACGGTTGCCTTGCCGGCGAGCGCCCTGGCAGCGGCCCCGCTGGCGCGGCGAAGCGACTCAAGCTCGAGCTCGTCCTTGTCGCCGAGGCCCACCACGACGACGACCGCCGCCTTGGTGGCACCCGTGCCCGGAATCTTGGTGATGCGGCCGGTCTCCGGCGACACCTCCAAGTCGGTCAGCGTCTGCAGGAAGCTCTTGCCGTACGCCGAGGCAACCTTCTCCCCACCCGCGGCGACGGAGTCCACGGTGTCGGTGCCGTGCACACCGATAACGACAGCGTCTGCCTTCACGCTGGTTGCGGCGGAGGAGCTCAAACTGATGCTGGTCACGCGTTGTCCTGTCTGCTGAGGCGTATCCGTGGCGACTCTACCCGGCTGCGATAGGTTCGACAGCCATGGCCGACACCACCTCAGACCTGCTCCACTCACCGCTGCACGAGCGCCACGTCGGACTCGGCGCAAAGCTCGCCGAGTTCGGTGGGTGGTCGATGCCCCTCGAGTACACCGGCTCCGTCAGGGAGCACACGGCGGTCCGCACCAGCGTTGGCGTCTTCGACGTCAGTCATCTCGGCAAGGCTGTGGTGCGGGGGCAGGGGGCGGCGGCGTACGTCAACGAGTGCCTCACCAACGACCTTGCGAAGATCGAGCCCGGTAAGGCGCAGTACACGCTGTGCTGCAACGAGAGCGGCGGTGTCGTCGACGACCTGATCGCCTACCTTCGTGGCGAGGACGAGGTCTTCCTCATCCCCAACGCCGCCAACACGGGCGAGGTCGTGCGGCTGCTGCAGTCAGCCGCGCCCGACGGGGTCGAGGTGGTCAACCAGCACCGCGACTACGCGATCCTGGCGGTGCAAGGCCGCGCCAGTGACGAGACGTTGGACGCGATGGGCTTCCCGACCGGCCACGACTACATGTCGTTCGTCGAGGTGCAGCACGCGGGCGTACCGGTCGTCGTCTGCCGCACCGGTTACACCGGTGAGCGCGGCTACGAGCTCGTGGTCCCCGACGACGGAGCCGTCGCGCTGTGGGATGCGGTGATGGCGGCCGGTGCCGACCACGGCATCGTGCCGGCCGGCCTCGGGGCACGCGACACGTTGCGGACGGAGATGGGCTACCCCCTGCACGGACAGGACCTGTCTTCGACGATCACGCCGGTGCAGGCCCGGCTCGGGTGGGCGGTCGGCTGGAAGAAGGCGTCGTTCTGGGGCAGTGACGCGCTGCGGTCGGAGAAGGAAGCCGG
>JACCVA010000443.1 GCA_013698435.1 Nocardioidaceae bacterium
TCTCTGCCGCCTGCCTGCAGCGCCGCAGCGAGGTGGCCGAGCGATGTGGTGCTGCCGCCGTATCCCGGCACAAGCAGCACCGGACCCGGCTGGTCCTGCGCGACCGGGTCGACCCGAGGCTCCCTCGTCACCGCGATCGCGACAAGCACCGCCACAATCGAGACACTCACCAGTACGACGAGGACGAGCGCGAGGCGACGTCGAGCGGGCGAGAGCGAGTCGAGCACGCTCCCATGATGTCGTGCGCCGGGCCTCGGCCCAACGTGAGCGCAGGAGCCGTGGCAAGGCCGGACGGACCCGCCGGCACAAGGTCAGCCGAACGGTTGTTATCACCAGGAAGGACCGAGCAGGCGCTTCGGTTGCGTAACAATGAGTCATTGATCAACTACTTTAGTGGACTGGGTTGGCCTGGAGCCAGCTGAGCTCGCGCACTTCGGGAAGCCGGCCATGAACCTCCCTTTCTCTCGCACCCTCTGCGTCTGCGCTGCCGCGGCGACCGTCGTCGTGATGACCGCCACGGGGGTCAGCGCCGCGGCCCCGTCACCGTCGGGAGCCGAAGCTGCCGCCTTCGCCGAGGCTGCCTCGCCGCCGGTGCCGATGCCCGCGAACCCCCAAGGCATGCCGGCGCCCACCCGACCTGGCAATGCACTCGACGCTTTCGCGGGGTACCAAGGCCAGTCGGCCTGCGCGTCCACCCCATCGCCCGGCATCGTGCAGCTGCGCGCTCTCGCGTTGCAGACATACGCGCGAGGCGGCACCAGCCCGGCGTATGCACGCTCGTGCGCATCCGGCGGTACGTCGGAGCACAAGGACGGGCGGGCCTGGGACTGGATGCTGAGCTACAGCAACCTGGCCGACCGCAAAGCTGCAGCGGACTTCCTGTCCTGGCTGACAGGTCCCGGCCCCAGCGGCGTGCGCGGTGAGATGGCCGCCCGCCTGGGCATCATGTACGTCATCTTCAACCACCGCAGCTGGTCGTCGTACAACCGCGAGTGGAGCACCTACACCGGCTACGACCCGCACACCAGTCACATCCACATCTCGTTGTCATGGAACGGTGCACGTGCACATACGTCGTTCTGGACCGGCAAGGTGTGGGCGACGGACTACGGTCCGTGCCAGGTCTTCACCAGTCAGCCCGCGGTCGCCCCGACCAACGTCGCGCGCACCCAGCCGTGCGTGGGCGCAGTGATGTCACCGCGCCGATCGACGTTGCCGTTCTCCTGGCTAGGCGGTGGAGGTGACGCAGTGGCTGTTGCGCAACGCAGTCTGCGCATCCCGGTCACGCGCTTGTTCGACGTCGCGACCCAGCGTGCGGTGCTGCAGTTCCAGCGCAATCACGACCTCCCGCGTACTGGTGCCCTCGACAAGCCGACGTGGGCGAGCCTGCAACCGGCGTCCGCCCGACTGAACGTGCCGGACTGGACACCGCGCGAGGCGCTCGCCTGGGCCCAGGGGGACGCCGGCTCGCCCACTCTGCACCGCGCGAGTGCTGGCAAGTCCGTGTATGCGCTCCAGGTGGCCCTCGAGCTTCCGGACCAGTGGCGGACGGGCTTCTTCGGTCGGCGTACGGCAAACACGGTCATCGCGCGGCAGAACGCAGCGGGGCAGACCGCCACCAGCCGCGTCGACTCGGAGTTCTGGTCGTTGCTCGCCAACCGCTGAGCAGGAACCCGAACCGGCACACCGCCCGGCTTGCCACTACCCTCGACCCGGTGAACGAGGCACACGACCTGTCACCAATCGCGCTGCCCGCCGACGCTGACGCCTGGCCATCGTGGGTCGAAGCCAGATGCAGCGGGGGGCTCGACGAAGCCCGTCGACTCGTCCGTGATCTGAAGGCCTCCTCGGCTACCGATGTGCGAGCGCTGTTGCAGGCCTGGAACGACATCAACGTCGCCAGCAAGCGAACCTCCTCCGCCGCCGGCTTGTTCGCCCAGGTGCATCCCGACGAGAAGGTGCGCACGCAGGCCGAGGCAGCCGAGCAGGAGGCAAGCCGACTGGCCACCGACCTCACCCTCGACCGCGACCTGTATGAGCTCTTCACGCGTGCCGATGCCGCTGACCTCGATGACGGCGCCGCGCGGGTGCTCGCGCACACCCTGCGCGACTTTCGCCGAGCCGGCGTCGACAGGGACGAGGCCACCCGCGCGCGGCTGCGCGAGCTCGCCGAGCGTGAGACGGTGCTCAGCCAGCAGATCGCGAAGAACACCCGCGACAGCGTGATCACCGTGCGCCTTCAGCCCGACCGGCTCCGCGGCCTGCCCGCCGACTACGTGGACGCGCACCCGGTCGACGACGACGACATGGTGAGTGTCACGACCGACTACCCCGACGTCTACCCGTTTCTGAGCTTCGCCGAGGACCGCGCTGCGCGCCGCGAAGTGCTGCTGGCGTTCAACAACCGCGCCTGGCCGGACAACGACGCGCTGCTGGTGGAGCTGCTTGACCTCCGCGCGGAACACGCTCAGCTGCTGGGCTACGACGGCTGGCCGGACTACGACGCCGAGGTGAAGATGATCGGTAACGGCGCCGCCATCGCTCGTTCATCGACGACATCGCCTTCGCCGCGGACGAGTCCGGCCGCCGAGACCGCGACGTCCTGCTCGACCGGCTTCGCCGCGACGACTCGGGCGCCACCTCGATCGACCGCGCCGACACGTCGTACTACGCCGAGCTGATCCGCCGGGAGCAGTACGACGTGGACGCACAGCAGGTGCGCGCATACTTCGACTTCGCGAAGGTACGCAGCGGCCTGCTCGACGTCACGGGCCGTCTTTTCGGTCTGGAGTACGTCCCGATCGACGATGCAGCCGTCTGGCACGAGGACGTGGCGGCGTACGACGTGCGTGCCGACGGCGCCGTGCTCGGCCGCATCTATCTCGACCTGCATCCACGCGACGGCAAGTTCAAACATGCCGCGCAGTTCGGCCTGGTTTCCGGCATCGCTGGTCGGCAGCTCCCCGAGGGGGCTCTCGTCTGCAACTTCCCTCGAGGCCTGATGGAGCACCGCGATGTGGTGACGATGTTTCACGAGTTCGGTCACCTCGTGCACCACGTGCTGGCCGGCAAGCAGGCATGGGCAAGGTTCTCCGGCGTCACTACCGAGTGGGACTTTGTGGAGGCGCCGTCACAGCTGCTCGAGGAGTGGGCATGGAACGCCGATGTCCTGCGCACGTTCGCGACCGACGCGGACGGCGCGGCGATCCCTGCAGCGCTGGTCGCGAAGATGCGTGCTGCCGACGAGTTCGGAAAGGGCTACCTGGCACGGACCCAGATGTTCTATGCCGCCGTCTCCTACTGGCTGCACCAGAACCGTGCGGGCGACCTCACGGATCGGGTGCGGGAGCTGCAGGACAAGTACGACCTGTTCCCCTTTATGGAGGGAAGCCACTTCCATGCGTCGTTCGGTCATCTCACCAGCTATGCGTCGGCGTACTACACGTACATGTGGAGCCTGGTGATAGCGAAGGACCTCTTCTCAGCGTTCGACCCCGACGATCTGCTCGCCGCTGACGTGGCGACCCGTTACCGCGACACGGTGCTCGCGCAAGGTGGCAGCAAGGACGCAGCCGACCTGGTCACAGACTTCCTCGGGCGCCCCTACAACGCCGACGGCTTCCGTCGATGGCTGGCCAGCACAGGCAAACGTACGAGCTGACTACGGCAGAAAGCCGTCACAACCACGGGCCGTTCAGGTGACGTCCGTCTCCTTGCTGTACAACGACGACCCGCTAGCCGGACATCGTTCACCCGTCGTTCACCGATGAGCGCCGGTCCAGTCACCTCCCCTCCTTAGCGTCGAGTCATACGGCCCATGCCTTGACTTGATCCCAGAAGGGGACCTACGTGAAAAGCAACTCCCCCAGCAGCACTGCAATGGCTGCCGCGGCGGCAATCACCCTTGCGCTCATTCTGAGCGCCTGCGGCGCCGCCAACGAGGAGGCCGGCGCCGCCGGCAGCAGCGACCTCTCCGGCGAGCTCAATGGCGCCGGCGCCACCTCGCAGGAAGCCGCCATGGCCGCCTGGAAGGCCGGCTTCCAGAGCGACAACTCCGCTGTCACCGTCAACTACGACCCGGTCGGCTCCGGCGGCGGGCGCGAGTCGTTCCTCTCCGGGGGCGTGCTGTTCGCCGGTTCCGACTCCTACATGGAGGACGAGGAGCTGACCAAGGCCAAAGAGACCTGCGGCGGTGACCCGATCGAATTTCCCGTCTACGTGAGCCCGATCGCGGTCATCTACAACCTCCAGGGCGTCGACGATCTCCAGCTCTCACCCGCAACCCTGGCCCAGATCTTCGCCGGTGACATCACCACTTGGGACGACCCGGCGATCGCTGCCGACAACCCTGATGCCGACCTTCCCGGCGACGACATCACGCCCGTCCACCGCTCAGACGAGTCCGGCACCACGAACAACTTCACCGACTACCTTTCCCAGGCGGCCGAGGCCGATTGGACGTACGGTCCGGTCGAGACCTGGCCCATCAAAGGCGGCGAAGGCGCTGACGGCACCTCCGGCGTCGTCTCGGCCGTCACCGAGGG
>JACCVA010000458.1 GCA_013698435.1 Nocardioidaceae bacterium
TGCACTGGCTAATGAGCCTGTGCGCCCGGATGCGGTCTTCGAGCACGCTCGGCGCGACGTTCTTGCCGCCCGCGGTCACCAAGATCTCCTTCTTCCGACCGGTGATCCGCACGAAACCGTCGTCGTCGAGCTCGCCGAGGTCGCCGGTACGCAGCCAACCCGCAGGGTCGAGCGCGGCCGCCGTCGCATCGTCGTCGCGCCAGTGGCCGGCGAAGACCTGTCCCCCGCGAAACAGCAGCTCGCCGTCGTCGGCGACCCGCACCGACGTACCGGGCAGCGGCGTGCCGACGGTTCCGATCCGCTGGTGACCGGGCAGGTTGACCGTCAGCGCACCGGTGGTCTCGGTGAGGCCGTAGCCCTCGAGGACCGGTACGCCGACACCGCGGAAGAAGTGCGCGAGCCGCTCACCGAGCGGCGCTCCACCCGACACCGCGTACTGCGTCTTGCCGCCCAGTGCCGCGCGCAGTCGCCGGTAGACGAGACGGTCGAACATCGCGTGCCGCGCTCGCAGGAGCGGACCCGGCCCACTGCGGTCGGCTGCCTGGCTGTACTTGAGCGCGACGGCGACCGCGGCGTCGAAGACCCTGCCTCGCCCGTCTGCGGTCGCCCGCTGGCTGGCGGTGTTGAAAACCTTCTCGAACACGCGCGGGACGGCGAGGATGAACGTCGGCTGGAAGGAACCGAGGTCGTCGAGCAGGTGCGCGATGTCGGCGGAGTGGCCGAGCCTGACCCTGCGCCTGATGGCGCCTACCTGGATGATGCGGGCAAACACATGCGCGAGCGGCAAGAAGAGCAAGGTGCTCGCCCCTTCGGTGTCGAAGAGGTCGTCGAGGACGGCGGTGGCAACGCCCAGCTCGAACATGAAGTTGCCGTGGGTGAGCACGCAGCCCTTCGGCTGACCGGTGGTGCCCGACGTGTAGATGAGGGTTGCGGCCGTCGACGGTGTCACACCGCTGCGGCGGGCCTCGAGCTCTGACTCGCTCACGCCGCGGCCACCGGCGATGAGCTCGTCGAGACCACCGTCGTCGATCGTCACCACCTGGCGCAGCTCGGGCACGTCGCCACGGACGGCCTCGACCCTGGCCGCGTGCACCGGTGTCTCGGCAACGACGAGGACACTGCCGGAGTCGGAGAGGATCCAGCCGACCTGCGGCGCCGACGAGGTCTCGTAGATCGGCACGGTGACAGCGCCGGCGTACCAGATGGCGTAGTCGAGGACCGTCCACTCGTAGCGGGTGCTGGAGATCAGCGCTACCCGGTCGCCTGCCGCGACTCCGGCAGCAATGAGTGCGGCGGCAGACTCGCGCACGTCCGCCAGCAGCTCAGCGGCGGTCACGTCGCGCCACTGTGAACCGACGCGGCGGCTGACGACGACCCGGCTGGGGTCGGTGCGGGCGTTCGACACCAGGTCGTCGGTGAGGTTGCCGACCGCCGGCAGAGTGTAGGTCGGCGGGGTGGAGTACTCGCGCACGCACCCCTCCCGTCTGCTCAGATCATGCCGGCCGTTGCCCGGCGACCACTGGCGTCGCAGGGTGTTCGGCACCGGTAACGCCGCAGGCTACCGTCGTGGCCGCGGCTCTGTCGCTCAGGGAAGACCCGACCAGCGAGGCGCGAGGACGCGGGTGCATGCCGGCAGCCGACATCATCGACGAGATGTACGTCGCCGCGTCCGTCGACCAGGTTCGGCGAGCTGGGGACTGCCCGGGTCCCACTCGTCGAGCGAGTAGTCTCGCCCCCAATCGACCCGACAAGCAGGCGCAAGGGGAAGTGGCGATGGCCAACCAGACGACCTCGAGCATCACGATCGCGGCCGAGCCCGCCGCGGTGATGGCCGTGATCGCCGACTTCGACTCCTATCCCGCCTGGGCCAAGGGCGTTCAGTCCGCGGAGGTGCTGTCGGAGTACGACGACAGCCGTGCCGGCGAGGTCGCGTTCGTGCTGGATGCGGCGCCCATCAAGGACGAGTACACGCTCCACTACGAGTGGGACGGCGACCGTGAGGTCACCTGGTCGCTCGTCAAGGCCAAGATGCTCAAGTCGATGGAGGGCGCCTACACGCTCGAGCGCTCAGATGGGCAGACCGACGTGACCTACCGGCTCGCGGTCGACCTGATGATCCCGATGATCGGGCTGCTGAAGCGCAAGGGCGAGAAGGTCATCATCGACACCGCGCTCAAGGGCCTCAAACAGCGCGTCGAGTCCCAGGCCCCGCGGCTGTGAGCGGCGGCCAGATCGGTGACGATGACTCACCATGAGCTCTGAACACGTCGGAACACTCCCCGAAGAGGCGGCCAAGCTGATCGCCGTACTCCAGGGGTGGGCAACCGACCACTCGCCGCCGCAGCCGGAAGCCGGGTCGGCTACCAGCGGTACGCGTTCGAGCCATCCGCCCGTGCAGCCCGAGTGCCGGTACTGCGCGTGGTGCCGGCTGCTGCGTGCGGCCAAGGCGACCAGTCCCGAAGTACGAGAGCATCTCACCAGCGCGGCCACGTCGTTCGCGCTGGCGTTGCAAGGTCTGCTGGAAACGCCCGCCGAGCGGCATGAGGACGCGGAGCGGGACTCGCCCCTCGAGAACATCGACCCGTCGGAGGACTGAAAGATGCCACTCACGATCGGGGTCGACGTAGGCGGAACCAAGATCGCGGCAGGGGTTGTCGACGAGTCCGGGAAGATCATCGACGAGGCGCGACGACAGACTCCGGCGCAGGATCCGAGCGAGATCGTCGATGCCATCGTCGACCTCGTGCACGAAGTGACCGCTCGACACGAGATTGCCGCAGTGGGTGTCGGCGCGGCAGGATTCGTCAGCTCGGACCGTGCCGTCGTGCTGTTCGCGCCCAACCTCGCCTGGCGCGACGTGCCGCTGCGTGACCAGCTCGAGTCGGGGCTCGACCTTCCCGTCGTCATCGAGAACGACGTCAACGCCGCCGCCTGGGGAGAGTTCCGGTTCGGGGCGGCGGTCGATGCCCACGACCTGCTCATGGTCGCGGTCGGCACCGGCGTCGGTGGCGGGCTCGTCGTCGAGGGGGAGCTCGTGCGCGGCCGGTTCGGCATCGCTGCGGAGATCGGTCACCTGCGAGTCGTCCGTGGCGGCCTCGCGTGCGGCTGCGGACAGCACGGGTGCTGGGAGCAGTATGCGAGCGGGCGAGCATTGGTAAGGATGGCCCGCGAGCGGGCGGTCGAGGGTGACGCCGTGCTCAGTGCTGCCGGCGGTGACCGGGCGAACATCAACGGCCAGGACATCACCCGGCTCGCACAGCGTGGTGACGAGCTGAGCGTCGCACTGATCGCTGAGCTCGGTCAGTGGCTCGGCGAGGGCATCGCCAGCCTGGCAGCGGTGCTCGATCCGGGACTCGTGGTCATCGGCGGCGGCGTCGCCGAGGCCGGCGATCTGCTCATCACCCCGCTGAGAAAGGCGTTCTCGGAGTCCTTGCCGGCGACCGACAACCGCCCCCACCTCGAGATCCGTACCGCGACATTAGGCAACGAGGCAGCGATCATCGGCGCCGCCGAGCTGGCACGAGAAGGACAGTGATGCTGCAACGGCTCGCGATCGGGATCGACGTCGGTGGCTCCAAGGTGAAATCAGGCGTCGTGGACGAGGACGGCGTCGTGGTGGAGACCCTGGTTCTCGACACGCCGTCGACCAGCCCTCGTCTCGTCGAAGGGGTCATCGCCGACATCGTGGCCGACCTCAGAAGCCGCCACTACGTCGTCGCTGTGGGCATCGGTGCGGCCGGCTTCGTCGACGCCACCAGGTCAACGGTCCTGTTCGCCCCCCACCTCGCGTGGCGCCATGAGCCGTTGCGCGACGCCGTGCGTCGACGGGTGGGCCTCTCGACCATCGTCGACAACGACGCCAACTGCGCAGCCTGGGCCGAGTCGCGTTTCGGCGCCGCTCAGAACGAGCCCGACCTCGTCTGCATCACGCTCGGTACGGGAATCGGTGGCGGGCTCGTGCTCAACGGCCAGGTGCACCGCGGTCGGCACGGCATCAGCGGCGAGTTCGGGCACATGCAGGTGGTCAAGGACGGACACGCCTGTGAGTGCGGCAACCGCGGGTGTTGGGAGCAGTACGCCAGTGCCAACGCGCTGGTGCGTGAAGCGCGTGCGCTGGTGGCCTCGGGGTCCACTCAGGCGGACGACATCCTCAAGCGAGCAGGTGGAGACCCTGCCGCGATCACGGGTCTGCTCGTGACCCAGGCGGCAGTCGAAGGTGACGCCTGCGCGGTCGAGCTGCACGCACAGCTGGGGGACTGGCTCGGTGTCGGGATCGCCAACCTTGCCGCGGCACTCGACCCCGGCACCTTCGTCATCGGCGGCGGGGTCTCCGATGCCGGCGACCTGCTCATCACACCAGCGACCGCAGCCTTCCGCCGGACGCTGACAGGGCGGGGGTACCGGCCCGAGGCGCGCATCGTGCGCGCCCACCTCGGCAACCAGGCGGGTCTCATCGGGGCGGCAGACCTGGCCCGCGCGGCAACACGGCGTCGGCGTCGTCAGTCCCGGACCGGGCGGCGCGGCACGTCGACGCCGTTCACGCGCGGCCTGTCCTGGGCGGATCAACGGTCGACGAGGGTGACCTCGAAGGAGTAGAGGGCCGGGCGGTAGAGGTGCGAGCCTGACTCGACTGCGCGACCGTTGTCGTCGAATGCGGTCCGACTCATGGTCAGCAACGGGTCGCCTCTTCTCTCGTTCAGCAGCTTCGCCTCCAGCGACGTTGCCCGGCGCGAGCCGATTGTCTGATGGGCGACGCGCACGTGAACGCCTGAGGCACGCAGCTGCGCGTAGAGGCCGGTGACCGACAGGTCGGCCGACGTGAGGTCGACCAGGGAGGCTGGCAGCACATTGTGCATCAGGGCCAGTGGTTCATCACCGACGAGCCGGACCCGCTCGATGGCCCACACCGGGTCGCCGGCACTCAGCTGGAGCTGACGGGCAGTGCTGTCATCGGACTCGATCAGCTCCAGCCGCCGGACCAGCGTGTGTGGTGCTCGACCGTCGGCGAGCAGGTCGTCGTGCAGGCTCGTCAGCTCGACAGAACGACGGATCTGCGACTGCACCACCTGGGTGCCGACACCGCGCTTGCGCACGAGCAACCCCTTGTCGACGAGCGTCGAGATGGCCTGGCGCATGGTCGGCCGGGAAAGGCCTAGCCTGTCGGCGAGGGCGACCTCGTTGACGATGCGGTCGCCCGGTTTCAGCACGC
>JACCVA010000463.1 GCA_013698435.1 Nocardioidaceae bacterium
TGATCGCCATGGTGCTCGCCGGGCAGGAGATGGCGCCGGCCGGGACGGTTGCCGTCATCGTGGTCGGGCAGAGTCTCTACGGTCTGGCGATGGGGATGAGCAATTCCCACGAGATGAGCTACCGCCAACTCGTCACGCCGGACGAGTTGCAGGCGCGAACCAACACCACTCTGCGATCGCTCAACCGTGCGGTGATCGTGCTCGTCGCGCCACTAGCAGGGATTCTCGCCGACGCTTGGGGGATCCGTCCGACGCTGGTGCTGGCGGCCGTGGTCTTCGCACTAGTCGCGGCCGGGCTGGGCGCGAGTTCCTTCCGCGAAGTGCGAGCCCCGGCAGGAACAGAGTGACCCGTGCCAGACGATGCCTGCTGCGGACATCGATGTGGTGCTGTCGGTGCGGGAGTTGGCGTCGGCGCGAGCCCCGAGCCAGTTTCTTGCGGCAGGACCGCTAGCCCAACCTCGGTCAGAGGACCAAGGTCCCCGTGATCGGTCGCTCAGGACCGACCGAATGCCCGGCCCCCTGTCAGCGGCATGACCGCGCGCTACCCGCGGCATGGTCGGGCGGAGAGCGCAGCGAGGCATGTGCGGATGCCCGCAGGCCGAGGACCGGCCGCCGCGGTACCAGCCCTCACCCGCCCCGGCCCTTACCGTTCACCCCGGACATGGCGTCTCCGTGACACCTGGACCTGCGGAACAATGCCTGACTGCGGCCGCCGCAGCCGTCGGCACCGTTCAGGCCGTGCCCCCGCCCGGCGGCTAGCCGCCGCTCCGGTGGTGGAAGCGGTGGGCCGTGGCCGATCGCCTGGTCGAGCTGCTCACGAAGGTCCATACCCCTCTTTACGGACAACACCCCGGATCCGTTGTCAGTCCACCGTGTGGCCGCCCACGGCGGCTCACCCTCGCCCTGAATGGGTACCCACCGGCCGCTTCCCGACGGAGGTCGCGCATCATGTGCTTGGGCCGCAACTGCTTGGTCAGCCAACCCGGGATGTCGGTCGTATCACCCTCACCGTTTGCGCTTCCACGCCTTGTTGATTCGGATGGTGCGATGGTCGAGGTCGACGTCGATGACCCATAGGGCGCTGACCTCCCCGAACCTCAGGCCGGCGCCGATCGTGACCGCGCGCAGAGACACCACCGTCACCGCGCTTGCGCTTTTCTATCCAAGCCATATCCGCACCTCCCGAAGGGGGGCTGGTGCTACCTCGACACAACAGGCTACGCCCTGAGATGGACGAAGCCCCAGGTCAGACCTGGAGCTACCGGGGTGCGCGAGGGGGGAGTTGAACCCCCACGCCCTTTCGGGCACACGGACCTGAACCGTGCGCGTCTGCCTATTCCGCCACCCGCGCGCATCACCGCAGCCTGAACCAGCCCAGTCGCCTGCTGATCTCGCCGCAGCGAAGGCAAAGGGTAGCATGCAGCGGCCGCGCCGCCGCCGCCGTCAAGTCCGGCATCCGTGGCCGGTGGCGGTGCGCTTCCGGCTACGATCGAGCGCGACAGGCATCGCGCGCTCTGCCGCGCTCAGCGCTGGGCAGGGCACAGCGGCACGGAAAGGAGGCGACGACCGGGTGGGTGCGCTCAACCGTTTCGAGCAGCGGCTCGAGCACATGGTGACCGGCGCCTTCGCGCGTGCGTTTCGCAGTGCCGTTCAGCCGATGGAGATCGCCGCCGCCCTGCAACGCGAGGTCGACAACTCCGCGCAGATCCTCAGCCGCGAACGCCGGATCGCCCCCAACAACTTCCAGATCGACCTCTCGGGCACCGACTTCGACCGACTGTCGACGTACGGCGAGGCGCTCTCGCGAGAGCTTGCCGCGATGCTGCACGAGCACGCCACCGAGCAGCACTACCTGTTCGCTGGGCCGGTCAGGCTCAACTTCACCCGCGCCGAGGACCTGTCCACCGGCAGGTTCCGCGTCCGTAGCGAGGCCTCCGCCTCGGTGACGCCGGGGCCCGGACAGCGCGTGACTGACACCGCGATGGCGCGGGCACCGATGTTTCTCGAGGTCAACGGAGTGCGTCATCCGCTCACCCCTTCGGGTCTGGTGGTCGGACGCGGCACCAACGCCGACCTGCGCGTCGACGACCCGGGCGTGTCTCGCCGCCACGTCGAGTTTCGTGCGGAGGTGAGCTCGGGCCAACCCGTCGTGAGCGTGCTCGACCTGGGCTCCACCAACGGCACCATGGTCAACGGGCAGCGGGTCCAGCAGGCAGCACTACGTGACGGTTCGGTCGTGCAGATCGGCGCGACCCGCATCGTCGTCTCCTTCCCACCGTCGCGCTCGGAGGCACAGGCTGCGCCCGATGGCCGGCAAAGATCCGCACCTCAGTACCAGCAACCACCCATGCGCCGCCCGAACCCTGGTTTCAGCCCCCCTCCGCCGGGTCAACCACAGTCCGTCCAGCAACCGCCCCCGCCCAGCTCGTCGTCGAGCTGGGGGCGCTCGAAGAAGCGGCAGCCGCCACCGTTTCGACCCGTCAACCAGCCTCCGTCGAACGACCCCCATCAGCGTCCTCGGGGTGGGTGAACCGTGTCCGAGCTGACCTTGACCCTGATCAAGATCGGGTTCCTCGCCCTGCTCTGGTTGTTCGTGCTCTCCTCGGTGTCGGTGATCAAGTCCGACCTCTTTGGGGAGCGCGTCGATCCGGAGCGGTCCTCGACCAGCGCCGCCGCGAAGTCTTCACGCCCGGCCAAGCCCGCCAAGAAGCGACGAGGGGCCCCCACAAAGCTGGTCCTCAGTGAGGGAGCCAACGCCGGCGTCAGCGTCGCGCTCGACGGCGGCCCGATCCTGTTGGGGCGCGGAGCCGACGCCACCATCCGGCTGGACGACGACTACGTCTCCACCCGGCACGCCCGCTTCGTCGCTCACGGCGACGACTGGTACGTCGAGGACCTCGGCTCCACGAACGGCACCTACATCGGCAGCCAGCGCATCACGACGCCGGTGATGGTTTCGATCGGCGTCCAAGTCCGCATCGGGAAGACCATCGCCGAGCTGAAGA
>JACCVA010000468.1 GCA_013698435.1 Nocardioidaceae bacterium
CGACAGGTACTAGCGGTTGGCGCGGTCGAAGTCGTCGCGTGGCCGTTGCAACGACCCCAACGAGACCACGTCGCGTTGGAAGAAGAGCGCCAGCGTCCAGTCGAGGACCACGCGCATCTTCTTGCTCAGCGTCGGCATCCGGCTCAGGTGGTAGGTGCGGTGCATGAACCATGCCGGCAGACCGCGCAGCTTGATGCCGTAGACCTGCGCGACGCCCTTGTGCAGCCCGAGGCTCGCCACCGAGCCGACGTGCTTGTGCTTGTAGTCCCGCAGCTCCTCCCCGCGCAAAGAACGCACGATGTTCGCGGCGAGCAGCCGCGCCTGCCGCACGGCGTGCTGCGCGCTCGGGGAGCACAGCTGGCCGGGATGGGTGAGGTCGGGGACGGCGGCGTTGTCGCCCGCGGTCCATGCATGCTCGACCCCGTCGACGGTCAGGTCGGTGCGTGCCCTGATCCGGCCCTTGTCGTCCAGCGGCAGGTCGGTGGAGGCGAGCATGGGGTTGGCCTTCACTCCGGCAGTCCAGACCAAGGTGTCGGCGTCGAACTCGTCGCCGTCCGACAACACGATGTGGTGGTTGGTAGCCGACTCGAGCCTCGTGTTCAACCGCACCTCGATGCCCCGTTCGCGCAGCCGCTTGACCGTGTAGCGGCCCATGTCGGGTCCGACCTCGGGCAGGATCCGGTCACTGGCCTCGACCAGGACGAACCTCAGGTCACCGGGGGTGAGGGACTCGTAGTACCTCGTCGCGAAGCGAGCCATGTCCTCGATCTCGGCGAGCGCCTCGATGCCGGCGTAGCCGCCACCGACGAAGACGAAGGTCAGCGCGCACGAGCGGGTTTCCTGGTCCATCGTCGACGTGGCGACGTCGAGCCGGTCGAGCACCTGGTTGCGCAGGGCGATCGCTTCCTCGATCTGCTTGAACCCCATCCCCACCTCCTTGAGCCCAGGGATCGGCAGTGTGCGCGCCACGGAGCCGGCGGCGATGACGAGCTCGTCGTACGACAGCTCATGGGTATCGCCTTGGGGTGGCTGCACCGTGACACATTTCGCGGCGTGGTCGATCCCGACGACGCGTGCCGTGAGCACCTCACAGCCCTTGAGCGTCCGGCGCAACGGTACGACGACGTGGCGTGGCTCGAGGGAGCCGGCGGCCGCCTCGGGAAGGAAGGGCTGATAGGTCATGGCGGACCGTGGGTCGATCACGGTCACCCGGGCCTCCCCGCGCCGCAACGACTTCTGGAGCCCGAGCGCGGTGTACATGCCGACGTACCCGCCGCCGACGATCACGATGTGGGGGGTGCTCATGACGTCCTCGATTCACTGTGGGCGTACCTGATACTAAACCGCTCGTGAAAACTTTCACACACTGGCACCTCACGGCAGTCACGACCCGGCGAGGTGAGCCGCCGTGGCGAGCACATCGTCCAACATGGGTGCGGTCAGCGTGCCTGTGAACGTGTTCTGCTGGCTGGGGTGGTACGACGCCAGCACCACCATGGGGGCAGGGACGAGGTCGGTCGCTCCGGCAGGGCGGGGCAGCTCGACCTGTGCTCCATGGCCGAAGCCGGGACGTGGCCGTGGGACGGCGCAGCCCTGCCGAGCCAGCGCCCGAAGCGCCGCGTCCCACGCGAAGGCTCCCAGGCAGACGACGGCTCGTACGGTCGCGAGCACGAGGGCGAGCTCGGCGTCCAGCCAAGGGGCGCAGGTGTCGCGCTCGTACGGCGTCGGCCGGTTTGCCGGTGGCGCGCAGCGCACGGCGGCAACCATCCGGGTGTTGACCAGCCGCTGGCCGTCACCGGCGTGGACACTCGTCGGAGCGGCCGCGAGCCCCACCCGATGGAGCGACGCGAAGAGCCAGTCGCCTGAGCGGTCCCCGGTGAAGATGCGGCCGGTGCGGTTGCCGCCGTGCGCCGCCGGGGCAAGTCCCACGATGATCACGGCCGGGCGCTCGCTGCCCCAGCCGTGGATGGGCCGTCCCCAGTAGGGCTCGTCGGCGAACGACCTGCGCTTCTCGACCGCCACCGACTCCCGCCAGTCGACGAGCCGGGGGCAGGCCCGGCAGACCGACACCTCGGCGTCCAGCTCGGCCAACGTGGTCAGCGCTGTGGCACGCGCCAAGACGCCTTCGGCGTCGGCGGCGACGGGCGTCGCAGGTGTGGCCGGGTCGCCCGGCCAACCGCTGCCGGGTGGCACCGGACTGCTGAAGGGTGCGCCGCTGAGCGGATGGGGGTGGCGGGTGGGCTCTTGCGGCCTCGCGGTCATCGGCTCTGCTCGTCGACGAGCGACCAGGCGATCCCGTCGAGGATGTCGTGCGACGAGGGCACGAGGGTGTCGATGCCCAGTCGTCGTACGACGCTGCCGAGCACGAGTGCGCCTGCTCCGATGACGTCGGCTCGGTCGGGGTGCATGAAGGCCAGGGCGAGACGCTCGGTCACGCTCATCGCGACGATGTCGTCGACGGCGCGCAGGAGCATTCGGGCGTCGATCCGAGTGAGATGGACAGCGTCGCGGTCGTACGCCGGCAGGTCCAGCACCATGGCAGCCATCGTCAGCGTCGTGCCGGCGACGCCGACCAGCGTCTTGACCTGGGCGAGCGGGAGGTCGAGCCTGTCGAGGGCGGCCTCGACGTCGGCGACGGCGGCATCGACCTGGCGGTGCGACGGTGGGTCGTCGCGCAGGTGCCGCTCGGCCAGCCGCACGGATCCGATGTCGAGCGACCGCCCCAGCACGTCGGCTTCAGCATCGGGGCGCATGACGAACTCGGTCGAGCCGCCGCCGATGTCGAGCACCAGCAACGGCGCGGCCAGACCATCAGCAGCGTCCAGGCTGCGGGTGGCACCGTCATACGACAGCCGGGCCTCCTCGTCACCGCTGACGATGTCGGCCGGTACGCCGACCCGATCCTGAGCACCGGTCAGGAACACTTCGCGGTTGGCGGCGTCACGTGCGGCCGATGTCGCGACCATCCGGACGTCCGCCACGTCCAGCGAGGCGACGACGGCCGCGTAGTCGCCAAGCGTCGCGAACGTCCGCTGCAAGGCCTCCGCGGCGAACACGCCCGTACGGTCGACCCCTTGACCGAGCCGCACGATCGTCGAGCGCCGCTCGACCTCGACGCTCGCTCCTGTCGCCGGGTCGAGGTCGGTCACCAGCAATCGGAGCGAGTTGGTGCCGCAGTCGATGGCCGCCACCCTCATGCGGGCTCGCTGCCTGACTGCGCAGAGCGGTCGGGCGGGTCGACCTCGATGCAAGGCCCTGCCGTCCACCACGCCGGCAGCTGGGTCAGAGCCTCGTCGCCGAGCGGGTTCACGCCTTCACCAGCTGCCAGTGAGTGGGCGACCAGCACGTGCAGACACTTCACGCGGTCGGGCATACCGCCGGCCGAGACGTGGGCGATCTCCTCCACCCCGGCATACGCCTCACGGTCCGCAAGATAGCGCTCGTGCGCACGGCGATAGCGCTGCGCCAATGCCTGGTCGCGGGCGACCCGCTCGGTCATGTCCCGCATCAGCCCGCTCGCCTCGAGCGTGCCGATGAGCGATGCGGCCCGCGGGCAGGTCAGGTAGTAGTAGGTCGGGAACGGCGTGCCGTCACTCAGTCGGGGAGCGGTGGCGACCACGTCGGGCAGCGCGCAGGGGCAGCGATGGGCGACCCCCACGACGTCGCGGGGTGGGCGTCCGAGCTGCGCCTCGATCGCGAGCCGGTCGGTGGCGTCGAGGGGCGCCTGGTCGAGGTCGCGACGGCTCACCGGCCGGGGGAGGGTGACGAAGCCGGCCGCCGATCGCTCGGCGGCGGTCTGATGCGGTCGACAGGCGTGCGCTCCGGCTTGTCGGAAGCCGCCTCGGCCGCTGCCTGGGCGGGATCCTTGCCCGCCTCTGTGACGCTGCGCCACTGGTCCCCCCACCACTCCGGGGCCGCGTCGGCGTTCGGCGTGGTGGGGTCGGTCAGCTCACTGCCGCCGTCGCTGAGCACCTGCCCGTCGGGCCCGAGCACGCGGTAACCGGTCTCCCCTGGCATCAGCCAGCCGAAGCGCAGCCGAGCCTGGGTCTGGATGTACGCGGGGTCGCGCCAGCGCTGCTTGGCCTGTTGCAGGCCGGCGACATCGGCCCGCTGGTCGGCGATCTGCTCGTTGAGCAGGTTGATCTCGCTGCGCTGGGCAAGCCACGCCCGCATGCTCGAGGCGTACGACACCGCGAGCACGGCCACCACGAGCAGCATCACCGCCGCCCGGCCGGTCAGCTTCGCGCGCGACGAAGCGAGCTGCGCCGCGGTGAGCTCGGCACCCGCCTGCGTCGTGCGACGTGTCTTCGGGACCGAGCGGCTTCGGGAGCGGTCACCGCCGCCGCGGCCGGGGCCTTGCGACGAAGGAGACCTGAGGTGGGGGGCCATCGGCGCTCAGCGACCTGCCTGGTAGCGAGGGAAGGCGGCCGAGCCGGCGTACCGTGCCGCGTCCTGAAGCTCTTCCTCGATCCGCAGCAGCTGGTTGTACTTCGCGACCCGCTCCGACCGGGCCGGAGCGCCGGACTTGATCTGGCCACAGTTCGTGGCCACGGCGAGGTCGGCGATGGTGGTGTCCTCGGTCTCACCGGAGCGGTGGCTCATCATGCAGCGAAAACCGTTGCGATGCGCCAGGTCGACAGCGTCGAGTGTCTCGCTCAGCGTGCCGATCTGGTTGACCTTGACGAGCAACGCGTTGGCGGACGCCTCGTCGATGCCGCGCTGAAGCCGCTCGACGTTCGTGACGAAGAGGTCGTCACCGACGATCTGTACCGTGGTGCCGAGCGCCTCGGTGAGGGCTTTCCATCCACCCCAGTCCTCTTCGCTCATCGGGTCCTCGATGGAGACGATCGGGTACGCCGACACCAGCTCCCCGTAGTACGCCGCCATCTCCTCGGACGACTTCGTGCTGCCCTCGAACGTGTAGCCAGACGGTGCGCCCCCGCCTGGTTCAGCGTCGTAGAACTCGGTGGCGGCAACGTCGAGCGCGAGGGCGATGTCGGACCCGAGCTGGAGGCCGGCCTTCTCGACCGCCTCGGCGATCAGGTCGAGTGCCTCGCGGTTGGAGCCGAGGCTCGGCGCGAAGCCGCCCTCGTCACCGAGACCGGTCGCGAGCCCGCGGCCCTTCAGCACCGCCTTCAGCGCGTGGTAGACCGAAGCACCCTGCTCCATCGCCTCGGCGAACGTGGCGGCCCCGATCGGCGCCACCATGAACTCCTGCACGTCGACGTTGCTGTCGGCATGCGCGCCGCCGTTGAGGATGTTCATCATCGGCACCGGGAGAAGGTGGGCGTGCGGGCCGCCTACGTAGCGAAAGAGGGGCAGCCGCGCCGACTCGGCGGCCGCGCGGGCCACGGCCAACGAGACACCGAGGATGGCGTTGGCGCCGAGCCTCGCCTTGTTCGGTGTCGCATCGAGGTCGATCAGCGTCTGGTCGACGAGACGCTGCTCGTCGGCGGGGAGTCCGCGCAGGGCATCGTCGATGGTGTCGTTGACCGTGGCGACGGCCTTGCCGACGCCCTTCCCGGAGTACCAGTCGTCACCGTCGCGGAGCTCCACCGCCTCGAACTGCCCGGTTGACGCACCTGAGGGCACCGCGGCACGCGCCACGGTCTGGTCGTCAAGAGCGACCTCGACCTCGAC
Organism: Nocardioidaceae bacterium; assembly: GCA_013698435.1. Taxonomy (GTDB): domain Bacteria; phylum Actinomycetota; class Actinomycetes; order Propionibacteriales; family Nocardioidaceae; genus JACDHG01. Next base: position 5,641 of record JACCVA010000468.1, read on the forward strand.
GGTAGGGTTGCCACGCGAGTCCAAGATCTCGCGGGCACCGACAGCCACGATGTTGGCCACTACTCAGCTCCCTCGCCTTTGCACACAGGACAGCGTCAGCCTAACCGGGCCCTGCCGCCTCGTCGGGAAGGGCACGCTGTTCGTGCAGGCGCAGCTGCTCCATCTCCGCGGCGACCCTGATGCGCAACGCCTGCTCCGGATCGAGGCCCGCGGCCGCTGCGGCGGCGGCCACCGCGAAGAGGACCTCGCCGAGCGACCGTTCGTCGTACGCCGTCTCGCCGGGCGTCGGCACGCTCAGCTGACCTGCTGAACGCAGTGCTCGTGACACCACCTTGGCGGCAAGGCTCAGGGCGGGCAGCCCGAGCGGAATCTCGTCCATGGTGGAGGCGCGGGCCTTCTCGGTCGCCTTGATGGTCTCCCAGTTGGACTCCACGTCGGCGGCACCGTCGACGGTCACGTCAGCGAACACGTGCGGGTGCCTGCGGATCAGCTTCTCGACGATCCCGGCGGCCACCTCGTCGATACCGAACGGCTCATCAGGGTCCTCGGTACCGATCCGAGCGTGGAACGCCACCTGCAGCAAAAGGTCACCGAGCTCCTCGCGCAGGTGGTGGCGGTCACCGGACTCGATCGCGTCAACCGTCTCGTAGGTCTCCTCGAGCAGGTAGCGCACCAGGCTCTTGTGCGTCTGCTGCTGGTCCCAGGGGCACTGCGTCCTCAGCCGGTCCATCACCTCGACGAGGTCGAGCACCCGTGCACCGACCGGGTCGAACGAACCAACGAGGATCTCCACCTCCGGGCCGGGGTGGCCGCGCTCGAGGTCCTCCGATCGGCGCACGACATGGGTCGCGAGCTCCTCGACCAGGTCACCGTCGAGGTCACCGGCAAGCCACACGAGCGCGGCGTCCGCACTGCGCGTCAGCAGGTCCTCAGCGCGTGGCTCGGAGACCAGCTCCACCAGGCCACCGGCGCCTTCCCAGGCGCGAGCGAGCGCGGAGTCAGCCGCCGCGAGCACCAAGTCGGCGGTGTCGAGTGCACGCCAGGCAGCTGCTGTCAGCAGGCCACCGGGCAGCCGGGGTGAGGTGACGAGGACGACGAGGCCGGCCACGGACACCGAATCAGCCGCAGACTTGCGAAGGCGGCAAAGCCTCCAGCGCCTGCTGCGCGGCCGCTTGTGCCTCCTGAGCCGCCACCGGGTCCTGGCCAGGCGGCGGTGTCGGAGATGCCGTCGTCGAAACCGGATCAGACAACGATCCGGTTCCTGGCTCTATCTTCTCGCCGTCCCATCGGCCGAAGCTCGGCGACACCTCGACATCGGCTTTCGAGAAGTACTTCTGCAGATAGTCGGCAGACTCCTTCTCTTCGATCATCGTGTTCTGAAGCTCGTTCTCCTGAAGGTTGTCGAAGAACCCTTCGAGGAGCTCCACTTCGTCAGCGTCGAGCGCATCGGGCAGGTTCAGGTCGCCGAGACTCTTCTCGATCTGCGCCGGTGGGACGCCGATGCCGAGCTCCTGCGCGGCGGTGTCGGTCAGCTCGAAGGCGACCAGCCCGTTCAGGAGGTTCAGCTTCAGGTCGCCGATGGCGATCGCCGGCTTCTGGTCGTCGACGGCTTCCTGCTTCTCGCCTTCCTCGATGTACGCGCAGAACGCCTGCGCCAGGTTGTCGATCGACTCGTCGGTGATGGTCGTGCCGTTGACCGTCGCCGCAGCTCCGGGATGCAGGTCGGCCCCGCATCCGCTCAACGCAGCAACGGCGGCCGCGGACGCAGCGACGCCGACGAGGCGACGGCCGCGAGACCAGCGGTGGCTCAACACCTAAGAAGCACTCCTCGAAACGATGTCGTCGATGACGCGACCCGCCCAATCTAGTACGGCGACGTCTCGGACGGGTGCGCCGGCGACCCGTGCAGTCATCGGTCGCGGCACCAAGATGCTACGCAACGCGGACTTGACCACCGTCTTGGGGTAGAGCCGGTCGATGCGCACCTTCAAGGAGTCCTGGACGTCGACGGGCGCGAACCTGACGTAGCCTCCCTGGGCGTTGATGTCGGTCAGCTTCGCCGCCTTGGCCTTGGCCCGCAGCAGCGCCACCGCCAGCAGGTTGTCTACCGGCGTCGGCAGGGGGCCGTACCTGTCGATCAGCTCCGCGCGGACCTCCTCGACCTGCTCCGGTCGGCGTACCTCCGCCAGCCGCTTGTACATCTCCAGCCGCAGCCGCTCGCTCGGGACGTACGCGTGCGGGAGGTGGGCGTCGACGGGCAGCTCGATCTTGACGTCGGGGTCGTCGACGACGTCGTCACCACGGAACTCCGCCACAGCCTCGCCGACCAGGCGCACGTAGAGATCGAAGCCGACGTCAGCGATGTGTCCGCTCTGCTCGCCACCGAGCAGGTTGCCGGCGCCGCGGATCTCGAGATCCTTCATCGCCACCGCCATCCCCGCCCCGAGGTCGGCGTGCTGGGCGATGGTGGCGAGACGGTCGTGCGCGGTCTCGGTCAGCGGCAGCTCCGGCGGGAAGAGGAAGTAGGCGTACGCACGCTCTGCTCCGCGCCCCACGCGCCCGCGGAGCTGATGCAGTTGCGACAGCCCGAGCAGGTCGGCCCGCTCGATGACGAGCGTGTTGGCGTTGGCGACGTCGAGCCCCGACTCGACGATCGTGGTGCACACGAGCACGTCGAACTGACGCTCCCAGAAATCGAGCATCACCTGCTCCAGCTGGTGCTCGGGCATCTGGCCGTGCGCCGCGGTGATGCGTGCCTCGGGGACCAGCTGCCGCAGGTGCCGCACGGCGCGGTCGATGCTCTGCACCCGGTTGTGGATGTAGAACACCTGCCCCTCGCGCAGCAGCTCCCGGCGGATGGCGGCGCTGACCTGCGCGTCGTCGTACCCGCCGACGAACGTCAACACCGGGTGCCGCTCCTCCGGCGGTGTGGTGATCGTCGACATCTCGCGGATGCCGGTGATCGCCATCTCCAGGGTGCGCGGGATGGGTGTCGCCGACATCGCCAGCACGTCGACCGCGGTTCGCATCCGCTTCAGCGCCTCCTTGTGCTCGACGCCGAACCGCTGCTCCTCGTCGACGATGACGAGACCGAGGTCCTTCAGCTTGATCTCGTTGTTGAACAAGCGGTGCGTGCCGATGACGACATCAACGGTGCCGTCGCGCAGACCGTCGACGACCTGGCGAGCCTCCCGGTCGGTCTGGAACCTGCTGAGCGGCGAGACGTTGACCGGGAAGCCGGCGAACCGTTCGCTGAACGTCTGGAAGTGCTGCTGCACCAGCAGCGTGGTCGGCACGAGCACCGCCACCTGCTTGCCGTCCTGCACCGCCTTGAACGCGGCGCGGACGGCGATCTCGGTCTTGCCGTACCCGACGTCCCCGCAGATGAGCCGGTCCATCGGGACCTCCAGCTCCATGTCGCGTTTCACCTCGTCGACGCTGGCGAGCTGGTCGGGCGTCTCGACGTAAGGAAAGGCGTCCTCCAGCTCGCGCTGCCACGGGGTGTCGGGGCCGAAGGCGTGACCGCGGGTGGCCTGGCGGGCGGCGTACAGCTTGATCAGCTCGGCGGCGATCTGCCGCACCGCCTTGCGCGCCCGGCCCTTGCGCCGGTTCCAGTCCGAGCCGCCCAGCCGGTCGAGGGACGGCTGCTCGCCTCCTACGTAGCGCGTCACCTGGTCGAGCTGGTCGGTGGGGACGAAGAGCTTGTCGGGGGGCTGGCCGCGCTTCGAGGCGGCGTACGCGATCACGACGTACTCCCGGGTGGCGCCGGCGACGGTGCGCTGGATCATCTCGACGTACCGGCCGACACCGTGCTGCTCGTGCACGATGTAGTCGCCCGCGTGCAGCTCGAGCGGGTCGATCTGCTGCTTGCGCCGCGACGGCATCCGGGTGCTCTCGCGGGTCACCGTGCGCTGGCTGGTGAGGTCGTCACCGGTGAGCACGACGAGCCCGATTGCCTCCGCCACGAACCCGTGCGCGAGGTCGCCCTGGACGACCTCCACCACACCGGGTGTGGGCACCTCGCTGAGGTCCTCGACGAACCGTGCGGCGACGTCGTGGTCCTTGAGCACCTCGACCAGTCGCTCACCCGGCCCGTGCCCGGCGGTCACGACGACCACGCTGCGGCCGGACCTGACATGGGTGGAGATGTCGGTGACCGCGGCCACCGTGTCGCCGCGGTACGCGGCCACCGGCTGCACCGCGAGGGCGACCGTTTCGACTCCCCCGTCGAGGTCGATGTCCACAGAGACGAGCTCACCCGTCTCGGTGCGAAGCGGCGGGCTCTCACCGGCAGCGAGGGCGGCGGCGTCCGGGTCGACGCCGAACGGCGAGATCGACCACCAGGACAGTCCCTGCGCAAGAGCCCGCTGACGGACGTCCCCGAGCGAACGGTAGGCAGCCGCACCCAGGTCGACCGGCGCGGTGCCGCCACCGGCCGCGGCGGCCCACGACGCGTGCAGGAACTCCTCGCTCGTCGCTACCAGGTCGTGCGCCCTGGCCCGCACCCGCTCGGGGTCGCAGACGAGCACGAAGGCACCGCTCGGCAACAGGTCGACCAACATCTCCATCTCGTCGACGAGCACCGGGGCGAGAGCCTCCATCCCCTCGACGGCGTGCCCCTCCGCCAGCCGGTCGAGCATCTCTGCGAGCTCGGGATGGTCGGTGGCCAGCGCCCGGGCTCGCCGCTTGACCTCGTCGGTGAGGAGCAGCTCCCGGCACGGGGGCGCCCACAACCCCTCGGGCACCACGTCGCGCGAACGCTGGTCGGCAACCGCGAACGTGCGCACCTCCTCGACCTCGTCGCCGAAGAACTCGACGCGGAGGGGGTGCTCCTCGGTCGGCGAGAACACGTCGATGATGCCGCCGCGGACGGCGAACTCTCCCCTGCGCTCGACCATGTCGACCCGGTGGTACGCCGCTGCTGACAGTCGGCGTACGACGTCTTCGAGGTCGACCTCGTCGCCCTGCCGCAGGGCGACCGGCTCCAGGTCGGCGAGGCCTTTCACCTGCGGCTGCAGCACCGAGCGCACAGGTGCGACGATGACGCGCACCTCTGCCGCCGGGCCCTCGACGCCTTGCGGATGCACCAGCCGTCGGAGCACGGCGAGCCGGCGACCGACGGTGTCGGAGCGCGGTGACAACCGCTCGTGCGGCAGGGTCTCCCAGGGCGGGTACGCCGCCACCGCGTCGCCGTCCACGAGGCACCTCACGGAGTCGGCTATCTCGTCGGCCTCCCGCGCGGTCGCGGTGACGACGAGGACGGTCGCCGGCTCGTCGCCTGGCGAGGCGGAGGCCAGCGCGGCGGTCAGAAACGGTCGCAGCGCGGCGGGTGCCGTCACGTCGAGCAGCGACGCTACGGGCTGACGGGCCACCTTCAGCGCAGCCGCCAACGATGGCTCGGAAGCGACGAGCGGGGTCAGCGCACGAAGGGACACGGTGCTCCTGAAAGGCGAAGTGGGCGCACGGCAACAGGCCCGCGTCCGTTGCCGGGGCGGGGTGCCTTGAGTCTACTGCCCGTGTTCGGCCCAGTAGGCGGTCACGAACGACGTCACCGTCTCGGCGAACTCACGCCGGCAGACCAGCAGGTCGGGCAGCCAGACATCGTCTTGGTTGTAGGCGAGCGCAGCGCCGTCGGCACGGCTGGTGTGCAGTCCGGCGGCTCGAGCGACCGCAACGGGCGCGGCAGAGTCCCATTCGTACTGTCCGCCCGCGTGCACGTAGATGTCGGTCACGTCGCGGGCCACCGAGATCACCTTCGCGCCGGCAGAGCCCATCGGTACGAGTTGGGCGCCGACCTCCTCCGCGAGCAGATTCACGAAGCCGGGCGGCCGGGTGCGGCTGACGGCAATCCGCGGCGGTCCGGGTGCACGCTCTCGAACGACGGGGGGCTCAGCGGTGCTGAAGGTGGTGGCCATCCCCGGCTGCGCGACGGCGCCTGCGACCAGGTCACCCGACTGCCATAACGCCACATGGACCGCCCAGTCGTCGCGAGGAGGCTCGGAGTACTCGCGCGTCCCGTCGAGCGGGTCGATGATCCAGACGCGGTCACTGCGCAACCGCGCCTTGTCGTCCTTGCCTTCCTCCGAGAGCACCGCATCGTCTTGGCGATGGGTGGCCAGCAGCTGCATCAAGATGCGGTGACCAAGTGCGTCGCCGGCATCCTTGAGCTCGCGCCCCTCGAGCCCTTGGGCTCGCAGCCTCTCCAGCCGCTCCCCCGTCACCGTGGCGGCCCAGGCGGCGAGCCGGTGGTCGTCGGCGACGGCGTCTGAAGGCGCGCTCGGAAGGTCGACGGTGTCGGTCACGGGCGCCACTCTGCCACAGCGCGGGAGGCCCGAGACGCGCCCCTGACCCTCACACCGCGGAGGATCGACTGTTCAGCTTTCCGGATCAGTCCTCTCGAAGAATGAGAGGAAAACGCAGCTCGATAGGTGACGGTGGCCTCTGTTCGTCAGGCACCTACCGGCACAGGTAGACGCCCCTACGCTGGCCCCTTCAACCCATAGTGGTGCCTCCAGCACGCCGCGTTACGCCAGGTCAGCCCAGAAGTAGTTCGACGACCCTAAACCGGCATTCAGCAAAAGAAAAACACCCGAAGCAGTGCGCGGCTGTCGCCGGTCCAGGCTAATCTATTTATCGAGTCTGTTATTTCTTTCACGCCACAGACTTCTCTATCAATCAGATTTCGCAGACAGTTACTGGCTGTTGACTAGGAGTAAATCATGGGGCGGCTTTCCCTCTCTTCCGTAATGTGCACCGGCGTTGTCGCCCTGGTTGCGACGATGGCTCATCCGGGCACGGCGCTCGCCCAACAGCAGCAGAGCGCCGTCGTCGTCGAGGACCCGGCGAACTACACGCCGAACCTCGTGGCGGACTCGGTGGTCTCGAGCCCGCGTGCCCTCGCGCTGGCCGTAGGGCCCAGCCT
>JACCVA010000474.1 GCA_013698435.1 Nocardioidaceae bacterium
GGCACAGTCGAGATGTCGACCGCCTCGTCGTCAAGGCTGAGCGCCACCGTGGTGAAACCGCGCTCGCCGAGCATCTCCATCGCGTCGCGCCAGGCCTCGACCCGCGTCCACGGCAGTGAGAACACCGCTCCCATGGAGACCTTGATCGCCCGGCGGTACAACGGGTCGGCGCACCGCGGCGACAACAAGGCGGCGTCGGCGCCGAGTGCGGCCGCGCTGCGAAGGATGGCCCCCACGTTGGCGTGGTCCACGACGTCTTCGAGCACGATGACCCGGCTGGCGTGGCGCAGTACGTCAGCGACCGTTGGCAGCGGCTGTCGCCGTAGCGAGGCCAGCGCGCCCCGGTGCACGTGGAAACCGGTGATGGTCTCGGCGTCGGCCTCGGAGACGACGTAGCAGGGCACGTCGCCGGCTCGGGCCAGCTCGTCCTCAAGCCCTGCCAGCCAACGCTCGGCCATCAGGAAGGAGCGAGCCTCGAACCCGGCGCCGACACTGCGGCGCACCACCTTTTCGCCCTCGGCGATGAAGAGGCCGTGTGCGCTCTCGAGGCTCTTGCGCAGCGAGGTGTCGCGCAGGCTGCGGTAGTCGTCCAGCCGAGGGTCGGTGGGGTCGTCGATCCGGATCAGCTCCGCCATGGCGACCATCATCGCCGGGCTCGGACTCAGCCAGGCGGCGGCTCAACCGGTCAGGTCGTGCCGGCGGCCGTCCTCGAGCAACAACAGGTCGCTGGCGACAGCGACCACGTCGCCGATCACAATGTTGGCCGGCGGCCGGATCTGGTGGCGTTCGACGTCGTCGGCGAGCTTCTCAAGCGTCGTGAAGACGGTGCGCTCGGTCGCCATCGAGCCGTCCTGCACCACCGCGCAGGGTGTCTGCGGCCGGCGGCCGCCCTTGCGCAGGGCCACGGAGATCTCGGCCAGGTGCTTCACCGCCATCAACAACACCACGGTGCCTCGCAACCTGGCCACCGCGTCCCAGTCCACCAGCGACTCGGGGTGTCCGGGGGGAACGTGCCCGGAGATGACGGTGACGTCGTGGGCGACTCCCCGGTGCGTCACGGGTATTCCTGCCAGCGCGGGCACGGAGAACGCGCTGGTGATTCCGGGGACGACCCGGCACGGCACCCCCGCCGCCGCACACTCCTGCACCTCCTCGAAACCGCGGCCGAAGACGTAGGAGTCGCCACCCTTGAAGCGGACGACGCTCTTGCCGTGCCGCGCCCGGTCGAGGATCAGCGCGTTGATCGACTCCTGGCTGGCCGCCCGTCCCCGGGGCAGCTTGGTGGCGTCGATGATCTCGACGTCGGGTGACAGCTCGGCGAGCAGGGCCTGCGGCGCCAGCCGGTCGGCGATGACGACGTCCGCCTCCTGCAGCGCGCGGCGGCCGGCGACGGTAATCAGCTCGGGGTCTCCCGGGCCGCCCCCGACGAGGGTCACCCCCGGCGTACGCGTCTGGTCGGTGCGGGCGACGATCTCGCCGCTGCGCAGCCGGTTCAGAATCTCGTCGCGCACCGACGCCGAGCGCCGGGGGTCGCGGTTGCCGAGCACGGCGACCGTCAGCGGGCCGTGGTGCCCGACCGCCGGGGTCCAGGCGGTCGCAGCGTCGCCGTCGTCGCTGCGGACACAGAAGATCCGGCGCTCGTCGGCGTCGTGCGACACCTGCCGGTTGACCGCGGGGACGTCGGTCGCCACCACGACATACCAGGCGCCGTCGAGGTCGGACGACGTGTACGGTCGAGCCGTCCAGGTGATCTCGCCGGACAACGCGTGCCCCTCGACGGCTGGCGTCGTCTCCGGCGACACGACCTCGACAACCGCGCCGGCTGCCACCAGAGCCGGCAACCGTCGCTGGGCCACTCGGCCGCCCCCGACGACGACGACACGGCGGCCGGCCAGGCGAAGACCGGCCGGGTACGGCGAGGGGTCGTGGTGGGCGGGCATCGAGTCACGGTATGTCGGCGGCCGCGCAGCAGCCGGCCCATCTCACGAGGCGGATCGCTTGACTCCGTGGGAGTGCGGGCCAAGATGGTGCCATGAGCCTCCAGCGAACCATTGCCGAAGACCCGTACGCCAAGCTGCCGCAGGTTCCTGCGTTCAGGGTGACCAGCAACGACATCGTGGACGGCGACCCACTCCAGGACGCCCAGGTCGCAGACAAAGGGAAAACGTCACCCCACCTGTCCTGGAGCGGTTTCCCCGAGGCGACCAAGAGCTTCGTCGTCACCTGCTTCGACCCGGATGCGCCCACCCCATCCGGCTTCTGGCACTGGGTCGCCGTCGACATCCCGGCCGATGTGACGGAGCTCCCTACCGGCGCCGCGGCAGACGGCATGCCCGACGGGGCCCTGCAGATCCGCAACGACACCGGCGAAGCCGGTTTCGCCGGGGCCGCACCGCCGGAGGGCGACCACCCGCACCGCTACTACTTCACCGTGCACGCAGTCAGCGAGGAGAAGCTGGGCGTCGATGCAGACGCCACTGCTGCAGTGGTCTCGTTCAACCTCGCCTTCAAGACGTTGGCCCGGGCGCAGCTGGTGGGTACCTACCAGCACTGAGACGCAGATGGCAGACTGAACCGTTGTGCGCGCGACGGGGTCTCTTTGGTTCGCCGTTGCCCAGCGCAGCTTCCGGCGTTACTCGACCTACCGCGCGGCCACCCTCGCCGGCATCTTCACCAACTGCGTCTTCGGGCTGATCTTCTGCTTCGTCTACATCGCAGTGTGGAACCAGAACCCGGATGCGGGCGGCTACGACCGTACTGACGCGATCACCTACGTCTGGCTCGGTCAGGCGATGATCATGACGGTCGCGGTCTGGAACGGCGGCGCGACCGACGACCTGGCCGCGCGTATCAAGTCCGGCGACGTTGCGGTCGACCTGTACCGCCCCGTGAACCTGCTCGGCTGGTACCTCGCCAGCGACCTCGGCCGCGCCCTCTTCCACCTCCTGACACGTGGCGTAGCGCCGACGGTGTTCGGAGCAGTGATCTTCGACCTCCGCTACCCGGCGAGCACCCTCACCTGGGTCCAGTTCGCGGTCTCGGCGGTGCTGGCGGTCACGGTCAGCTTCGGCGTCCGCATGCTCGTGTCGGCCAGCGCGTTCTGGCTTCTCGACGACACGGGCATCAAGAACCTCGCCGCTGTCCTCGCGATGTTCTTCTCCGGGCTCGTCGTGCCGCTGGTGCTCTTCCCCGGCTGGACCCGTGACCTCGCGTCGGTGCTGCCCTGGGCGTCGTACCTCCAGGTGCCGGCCGACATCTGGCTGGGCAAGCATGTCGGCGGCGATGCCTGGATGGCATTGGGCTTCCAGGCCTTGTGGACCCTGGTTCTGTTGGCGTTCTGCCACGGGGTCCTGCAGCTGGCGAACCGCAAGGTCGTGGTGCAAGGTGGCTGAGCGCCTCGTGGCGAACGCACGGGCGTACCTGCTGCTCGCCCGGATGTGGATCCGGGTGTCGATGAGCTACCGGACGTCGTTCGTCGTCTTGACGATCGGCCAGTTCCTCATCAGCGGCCTCGACTTCGTGGCGATCGTGCTGATGTTCACCAACATCGACGCACTCGGCGGGTTCTCCCTCACCGAGATCGCCTTCCTGTACGGCGGCTCCACGCTCTGCCTGGGCCTCGCCGACCTGATCCTCGGCAACATCGAACGACTCGGCCGACGGATCCGGCTGGGCACGCTCGACGCGATGATGGTCCGACCGGTGTCGGTCTACGTGCAGATGTGCGCCGACGAGTTCGCGCTCCGCCGGCTGGGCCGCATCACCCAGGGCGGGCTGGTGTTCGCCTGGGCCGTACACGCCCTCGACATCGACTGGACGGCTGCAAGGCTCGCGATGGTGCCGTACCTGCTCGTGTTCGGCACCGCCATCTTCCTAGCGATCTTCACCATGGGGGCGGCGGTGCAGTTCTGGACCGCGGACTCCTCGGAGCTTGCCAACGCCTTCACGTACGGTGGCAGCACGCTCGCCCAGTTCCCGATGACGATCTACCCCACCGAGGCGATCAAGGCGTTGACCTTCGTCATCCCGATCACGTTCGTCAACTGGTACCCGAGCCTCTTCATCCTCGACCGGTCCGACCCGCTCGGCCTGCCGGGCGCCGTCCGGTTCGGCGGACCGGTGGTCGCTGCACTGCTCGCCGCGATGGCTGCCGGCATCTGGCGCACCGGCATCCGCCACTACCGATCGACCGGGAGCTGACGCCGCGATGTCGATGATCGAGGTGCGCGACGTGTCACGGTCGTTCGTGCTACGCCGCAGGAGCGGCCGGTGGCGGCGGACAGCCCACACCGTCCACGCCGTGAGCGGCCTCTCCTTCACGGTCGAGCCCGGCGAGATGGTCGGCTACATCGGTCCCAACGGTGCGGGCAAGTCCACCACCATCAAGATGCTGACCGGCATCTTGGTGCCCACCGGCGGCACGCTGACGGTCGCCGGGCTCACCCCGTACGTCGAGCGCACTCAGCTGGCCCAGCGCATCGGCGTCGTCTTCGGCCAGCGGACTGCGCTGTGGTGGGACCTGCCACTGCGAGACTCCTACGAGCTGCTGCAGCGGATCTACCGGATCCCGCCAGCGCGCTACCGCACGAACATGGCGACGTTCACCGAGCTGCTCGACCTGGCCGAGCTGCTGGACACCCCTGTGCGCCAGCTGTCCCTCGGGCAGCGGATGCGCGGCGACATCGCGGCCGCGCTGCTGCACGACCCCGACGTCGTCTATCTCGACGAGCCCACCATCGGGTTGGACGTGGTGAGCAAGTCCAAGCTGCGCGAGTTCCTGCGGCAGACCAACCGCGAGCGTGGGCTCACGGTCATCTTGACGACGCATGATCTCCACGACATCGAGCAGCTGTGCTCGCGGGTGATGGTGATCGACCACGGCCGCCTCGTCTTCGACGGTGACCTTGCGGCCTTGCACGCGGTGGGAGGGGCCCGGCGCACGCTGGTGGTCGATCTCAGCGAGCCCACCGACCCGATCACGATCCCCGGCGCGGAGACGGTCAAGGTCGAGGGGCCACGGCAGTGGCTCGCCTTCCCCGCCGAGGCGAGCGCGGCCCCGCTCGTGGCGGCCGTCGCCGCCGCTCACGACATCGCGGACCTGTCCATCCTCGAGCCCGACATCGAAGACGTCATCACCCGCATCTACACAAGCACGCCTCCCCCGGGCTGACTCGAACGACACCCACGGCACACTGGTCGACATGACACAGACCGATGTGCTCGGAGCGCCGTACACGGTCGAGACGATCGACCTGCCCGACGACGACGAGGGCGCCGTGGTGGCGAAACTGGTCCACCGGCCGGCAGCTTGCGCAGCCGGTGAGGAGCTTCGGGGCGCCGTGCTGCACCTGCACGGGTTCTGTGACTACTTCTTCCAGACCGCGATGGCAGAGTTCTTCACCAGCCTCGGTTATGACTTCTACGCCTTGGAGCTCCGCAAGTACGGCCGGTCCTTGCTGCCGCACCAGACTCCCAACTTCTGCCTCGACCTGGCCGAGTACGACACCGAGATCGACGAGACGGTGCGCCGTATCCAGCAGCGCGGCGATCCGACCCGACTCGTCGTGAGCGGGCACTCGACCGGTGGGCTGATCGCGGCGTTGTGGCTGGCCCGCAGGACCGCGGACGGTCGCAACCCTGCCCACGCCCTCATCCTCAACAGCGCCTGGCTCGACCTCCAGGGCTCGCTTTTTGCTCGCACCGCCGGCACCGAGGCCATCAACCGGCTGGGGCTGCGGCGGCCGTACGCCGTCGTGCCGCGCACCGTGACCTCTGTGTACGCCGAGACCCTGCACCATGACTACCAAGGTGAGTGGGACTACGACCTGACCTGGAAGCCGCGAGACAGCTTCCCGGTCCGGGCCGGCTGGCTCCGTGCGGTCCGGGCCGGCCACCGCGCGGTCCACCGTGGGATCGACGTCGGCGTACCGGTGCTCAGCCTGTGCTCCACCGCCAGCACCGTCACCCAGACCTGGACCGAGCTGGCCTCCGCCACCGACACGGTGCTCGACGTCAAGCAGATCGCGCGGTGGTCACACCAGCTCGGCCCGCACATCACCGTGGTGCGGGTGGACGGGGCGGTCCACGACGTCTTCTGCTCCCGCCAGGCCGTTCGTGAGCACGCGTTCGGCGAGGTGGAGAAGTGGCTGCGCTATGCAGCTCCCTAGTCCGGCGAGCGCTCATCGGCGAGGGAGCCGAGTGCCGCCGAGGCGCGCTTGATCCTGCCTCAGTCGAAGAAGACCAGCTTGGTGATCGCCACCAGTCCGACAACGGCGACGATGCCACGAAAGACCGGAGCGGGCAGCTTGCGCCCGACTGTGGCGCCTAGCTGACCGCCGACGATCGAGCCGGCCGCGATCACCGCGGCCGCCGCCCACGCGACGTCGGTGACGGCGGTGAAGACGACCGCCGCGACGAAGTTGACCAGCAGGGAGAGGATGTTCTTCGCTGCGTTGATCCGCTGCATCGACTCCGCCAGACCGAGCCCGAGGATCGCGATCAGCAGCACGCCCTGCGCTGCCCCGAAGTACCCGCCGTAGACGCCGGCGAGGAACACGAGAACCCAGACGACGGCCGAGCCGTGCGCAGGCGCATGCTCAGGTGGCCGCACACGCTTCGAGATCCACGGCTGTGCGAGCACCAGCACGCATCCGACCCCGATGAGCACCGGGACGATCGCATCGAACGCCCTCGCCGGAAGCGACAACAGCAGGCCCGCGCCCGCGACACCTCCGAGCAGGGACGCGACGCCGAGCCGCAGCAGCCGGTCGCGCTGGCCCACCAGCTCACGGCGGTAGCCGATCGCGCCTGACAGCGTGCCCGGCACCAGCCCGACCGTGTTCGACACGTTCGCCAGCACCGGCGGGTAGCCGACCGCCAGCAGGGTCGGGAACGTCACCAGCGTTCCCGACCCGACGATGGTGTTGATGGTGCCGGCAGCCAGCCCGGCGACGAAGATGAAGAGTGCGTCGAGCAGCGTCACTGCTGCGGCGGGGCGGGGGGCGTCGGTGGCGGCTCCGTCCGCAGCGCCTGCTCGCCGGCATCGGGTGCCGAGGTGGGCGCGGGGACACCAGCGCTCGGGGTTGCTGCCTCCTCGGCGGACCTGATCGCCTCAGCGACGTCCTCGTGTGCGCTTGACAGGGACGCCTCTCCCGAGCTTGCCGTCACCGGCATCGTGGCATCGACGGGCTCACCGTAGTCGACCCGGTTGCGCGGGCCGGACGTGTCCGCAGGAATCCCTTGAATGGAGCCGATGGTGCTGCCGAGACCCTCGAGGGCGCGCCCGATCTCACTCGGCACGATCCACACCTTGTTGGCGTCGCCTTCGGCGATCTTCGGCAGCATCTGCAGGTACTGGTAGGCGAGCAGGGCCTGGTCGGGTGAGCCGTCGTGGATCGACTGGAACACCGTCAAGATCGCCTGGCCCTCTCCTTGAGCCCGCAGGATCCGCGACTGCCGGTCACCTTGCGCCCGCAGGATGAGCGCTTCCCGGTCACCCTCAGCCGTCAGGATCGCCGACTGCTTCTGGCCCTCGGCGGTCAGGATCTGCGACTGCCGCATGCCCTCTGCGGTGAGGATCGCGGCGCGCTTGTCACGGTCGGCGCGCATCTGCTTCTCCATCGAGTCCTTGATCGACGGAGGCGGGTCGATCCCTTTCAGCTCGACACGGTTGACCCGGATGCCCCAGCGGCCGGTGGCCTCGTCGAGCACCCCACGCAGCGACTGGTTGATGTCGTCGCGGCTGGTGAGCGCCTGCTCGAGGGTGATCCCGCCGATGATGTTGCGCAGGGTGGTCATCGTCAGCTGCTCGATGGCCTGGATGTAGTTCGCGATCTCGTACGTCGCCGCAACCGGGTTGGTGACCTGGAAGTAGATGACCGTGTCGATCGATACGACCAGGTTGTCCTCGGTGATGACCGGCTGCGGCGGGAACGACACCACCTGCTCGCGCAGGTCGATGATGTAGCGGACCCGGTCGACGAACGGCGTCACGATGTTGAGGCCCGCCGACA
>JACCVA010000003.1 GCA_013698435.1 Nocardioidaceae bacterium
GTGAAAACGACGGAGCGTTCCACCGGGAGGCGGAGAACTGGTGGCGAGACATGAAGCGTGAGCGCGGCGTCGTGATCGACGTCGGCCGAGTCCTGCGGTGCAGCACCGCGCAGATGCGGCTCGAGCCGGCGCAGATCGTTGCCGATCTCCGCGCTGTCGGCGTGCCGACACAGGTGTGACCTCCACTGATTCGTCCGGGTGGACGAGGAGAGAGCTCTCCGCCCTCAGTCGGACGAATCGGAAAGGCGACGCTAGGCGGACTTCTTCTTCTTGGCCGGCTCTTCGCGCGGCACCAGGGTCGGGTTGACATTGTCGACCACGACTTCCTTGGTGACGACAACCTTGGCGACGTCCTCGCGGCTGGGCACGTCGTACATGACGTTGAGCAGCACCTCTTCGAGAATCGCACGCAGCCCACGGGCGCCGGTGCCCCGCAGCATGGCCTGCTCGGCGATCGCGATGACGGCATCCTCGGTGAACTCGAGGTCGACCTTGTCGAGGTCGAACAACTTCTGGTACTGCTTGGTCAGCGCGTTGCGCGGCTCGGTGAGGATCCGGATCAGGTCAGCCTCTTGCAGCTTGTCGACCGTGGCGATGACCGGCAGCCGACCGACGAACTCCGGGATCAGCCCGAACTTCAACAAATCCTCCGGTCGCACCTCGGAGTACAGCGTGTCGATGTCGTGGTCGTTGCGGGTCTGCAACTGAGCCGTGAAACCGAGCGACTTCTTGCCCGACCGCTGCTCGATGATGTGCTCGAGGCCGGCGAAGGCCCCACCCACGATGAAGAGGATGTTGGTGGTGTCGATCTGGATGAACTCCTGGTGCGGGTGCTTGCGCCCACCCTGCGGCGGCACCGACGCGGTAGTGCCCTCGAGGATCTTGAGCAACGCCTGCTGGACACCCTCACCGGACACGTCGCGCGTGATGGAAGGATTCTCGGACTTGCGGGCGACCTTGTCGACCTCGTCGATGTAGATGATGCCCGTCTCGGCCTTCTTGACGTCGTAGTCGGCCGCCTGGATCAGCTTCAGCAGGATGTTCTCGACGTCTTCTCCGACGTAGCCGGCCTCGGTGAGAGCAGTGGCGTCGGCGATCGCAAAGGGGACGTTGAGCATGCGCGCGAGTGTCTGCGCGAGGTAGGTCTTGCCGCAGCCGGTCGGGCCGATCATCAAGATGTTGGACTTGGCGAGCTCGACCGCATCGTCTTTGTTGCGGCTCTGCAGCGCGTTCGCCGTACCGGCCTGGATGCGCTTGTAGTGGTTGTAGACCGCGACGGCGAGCGACTTCTTCGCGCCGTCCTGCCCGATCACATAGCCGTTGAGGAACTCGTAGATCTCGCGGGGCTTCGGCAGCTCTTCAAGGCCCACCTCAGGGCTGTCGGAGAGCTCCTCTTCGATGATCTCGTTGCACAGGTCGATGCACTCGTCACAGATGTAGACGCCCGGCCCGGCGATAAGCTTCTTGACCTGCTTTTGGCTCTTGCCGCAGAAAGAGCATTTCAGCAGGTCTGCGCCGTCTCCGATACGTGCCACCGAGGAGGTCTCCTCACCTCTTGTGCCGGGACTCTGTCCCCGCAGCGGTCATTCCATGTTGACCGTACCTGTCGACACGGTCAATGGCGGGCATCTATGCGGAGACACCAACCGGTGTCGGCTTCTGCGTCTCGAGGATCTCGTCGATGAGACCGTACTCGATCGCCTGCTGCGCGGTGAGGATCTTGTCGCGTTCGATGTCGTGGCTGACCTCTTCGAGCGACTTGCCGGTGTTGTCGGCGATCATCTGCTCGAGCAGCGTCCGCATCCGCAGAATCTCGTTCGCCTGAATCTCGATGTCACTGGCCTGACCGTGGGTGCCTTCGGTGTAGGGCTGGTGGATCAGGATGCGGCTGTTGGGCAGCGCTAGCCGCTTGCCCTTCGTGCCCGCGGCCAGCAGCACGGCGGCGGCCGAGGCGGCCTGGCCGAGGCAGATGGTCTGCACGTCGGGCTTGAGGTAGCGCAGCGTGTCGTAGATGGCCGTCAATGCCGTGAACGACCCACCGGGCGAGTTGATGTAGATGCTGATGTCGCGGTCAGGGTCCATCGACGCAAGACACAGCAGCTGCGCCATCACGGCGTTGGCGATGTCGTCGCTGATCGGGGTTCCGAGGAAGATGATGCGGTCCTCGAACAGCTTCGCGAACGGGTCGATGCGGCGTACGCCGTAGGACGTGCGCTCTTCCCACTGGGGGATGAAGTACTCGGCACGGGGTGCGGTCTGCTGGTGCAGCGGCATCGGACCGGTCATCTGCGCGCCGGCGAGGGCGGCGGCGATCTGCGGGTGCATGGTCATTCGTCCCGTCCCTTCGAGCTGTCCTGCTTGACGCCGGAGGAGACCTCGGTGGCTTCTTCGACGACGTTGTCGATGAAGCCGTAGGTCTTGGCCTGGTCGGCGGTGAACCAACGGTCACGGTCGGCGTCGCGCTCGACTTGCTCGAGATCTTGACCGGTGTGCTTGCTGATCAGATCGAACAACACCTTCTTGATGTAGAGCGACTGCTCGGCCTGGATCTTGATGTCAGAGGCCGAGCCGCCGAGCCCCCCCGACGGCTGGTGCATCATGATCCGCGCGTGAGGCAGCGCGTAACGCTTGCCCTTGGCGCCGGCGCACAGCAGGAACTGCCCCATCGACGCCGCGAGGCCCATTCCGACCGTCGCTACGTCGTTGGAGATGTACTGCATCGTGTCGTAGATCGCCATCCCGGCGTCGACTGAGCCACCGGGTGAGTTGATGTAGAGGAAGATGTCGCGGGTCGGGTCCTCGGCGTTGAGCAGCAACATCTGCGCGCAGATCGCATTGGCGTTCTGGTCGCGGACCTCCGAGCCGAGGAAGACGATGCGCTCCTTGAGGAGTCGCTGGTAGATGTGGTCGTCGAGCCCGGCTTGGCCGTTGCCGCCGTTCATCTCGATCGTGGTGGAGTCTGTGGAGTTCACCTGACCGACCCTAGCGGCCGGTCGAGACATTGCCACGGCATCGCGGTCCTTGTTCGCTGTCGGCGCACGGCCCGCGCTGCGGCTTGCACACGTACGCCGGGCGCCTGGGTCGCGCGCGGTACGGACACCTGGTCGTAGAATGCGACGGATGTCCGAGCCTGACCGCCCGCTGCTGCGTATCAGACCAGCGGCGCGTGCGGTCGTGACGGACCCCGACTGCCGAGTGCTGCTGGTGCACTTCGACTTCCCCGCTGACAACCTGCCCAACGGGTTGTGGGCGTGCCCGGGCGGTGGTCTCGACCCGGGTGAGGAGATGGCGGCCGGCCTCATCAGGGAGCTGCGCGAGGAGCTCGGCCTGGAGGTCGCCGACCCGGGGCGCCCGGTCTGGGTCAAGGAGCACGTCTTCCCGATGAGCCGCTGGGACGGTCAGCACGACACGTACTTCTGGATCCGGGCCGAGGCCTTCGATCCGGCGCCCGCCTTCACCAAGGCTGAGCTACGCGCCGAGAACCTCGACGGGATGCGCTGGTGGACATACGACGAGATCCGCGAGGCTCAGCGGGTGTTCGACTCCGGCGCGACTGACGATCCGCGGTTCGTCACCTTCACCCCTCGCCGGTTGGGTCACCTGCTCGATGACCTGCTGCGCCACGGCCGGCCGGCCGAGCCGCTGCGCCTGCCCGCGATGTGAGCTCAGGGCGACCCCACCACCGGTTGCGGGTCGTTTGCCGGCGCGCCGAACGGTGGAAGTTCAGCTTCGATCGGCTCGCCGAGCCAGCGTTCGAGGTCAGCATGGATGAGCGGGTGGTTGAGCAGATCGAAGTGGTGCGCACCGACGATATGGCGAAAGTCGTCGTCGACGTTCGCCCCGAGACCGCGCGCGCTGTCGAGCAGCACCAACAGGTCGCCGAACATCCGCCCGAGCGGCCATGCCTCGCTGCGGCCGAGCGTGGCCCCCACGCAGTGGTACGTCGCCTGCTCCCAGCTGACCGTGTCGGGCCCGATGCCGTCGTGCAGGTCATGGATGCCGATGCTCCGCTCGTCGAGGATGGTGGCGAACGGCGCCACCTCGGGCACCCGCTGCATACCGGGGACGGCTCGCTTCACCAGCCGCTCGAGCGGTGCGCCCCCGTGCGGACTGCCGAGCAGCACGACGTGTCCGACCCGGTCCGACCACCAAGCGCCGCATGCGCTGGCCGCTGCGGCACGCACGACGAGACCACCCATCGAGTGGCCGACGAACGCGATCTCACGCACCTCGTGCGGCCACGCGTCGACCAGCCCGTCGACGAGCCGGGCAAGGCTGACGGCGTTGTCGCGCACCGGTTCCCCGCTGTTGTAGCGCAAGGCGATCGGCGACCAACGCCCGGCACCGGACAGCCGCTCCAGGTAGGTCGGCCCGCGCTCCTCTCGCCGGTAGCTCCAGCAGTCGTCGTCCTCGCACAGGCCGTGCACGAAGACCACCAACCGCTCGGTCGCATCGGGAAACGCCTCCGCGAGCGCGGCCGGGTCCAGCGCGAGGTCTCGGTCATGCCGCCGGAAGGCCGGTGCGATCGCCGTCGGACTTCCCTCGTCGGCGAGCACGTCACCGACGAGGCCGTTGACGACGGATCGCAGTCGCCGACCGCGCGGCAACTGGTCGAGGTCAGTGTTCACGCCGGCGCCAAGCTCCCCCATTCGGCCCACGGTGCGGGTCGCGCAGCCGACGGCGGCATACACACCACCGCAGATCAGGTCGTGCAGCACGCCGACCGGCGTGTGCCGCTGCCCGGTGAGCCCCAACACCCGGCCGGATACGGCTCGATGCACGTCGCGCGTCGTGGAGACCAGGACCCGGTCGGCATAGACCGCGGCAAGCCGTGCGGCGTCGGCGGCGGTGTGGGCGGGCATGTCTCCATGCTGCGGCGATGGCATCGGTGTGTCCACGACCGACCCACGCCGCGAGACGACCGGCCGTCTCGCTGCGGTCACGAGCCGGCCTTGTCGATCTCCGCCTCGAGAGCTGCCGCGAGGCTCTCGGTCGTCCACCGCGGCCGTGCGCCCGGCCGCGCCAGCAGGTAGGCGACGATCTCGTCGTCGTCGAGGTGGTGACCGTCACGAAGACCCGCCGCCATCAGCTGCAGGTACCGCGCGACGGGCGGGTTGAGCTCGATCTCGTCCTGAGTCCAGGAGGCGGTGAATGTCACCACAGGCAGGCCGTCGATCTCCCCCACCACCAGCAGCCGCTCGTAGCGCCCCGGCCCCAGCAGCGTATGGCCGTCCGCGAGCAGACCGGTCAGGTCCAGGTCCGCATCGGGGATACGGTGCATCTCCTGGGCGGCGACGTCAGCGAACTGGCCGGCAGTGACGAGGTACGCCCGCCCGTAGGACGTACCGGGCCCGGCCGGGTCGTAGAACGCGATTCCGCCTCCCCAGGTCGGCGACTCCCAGGCGAAGAAGACGCTGCCTGCCAACATGACCGGTTCCACCTTGCTCGGGACCGTACGGTCCCGAGCACCGGGATAGTCGCGGGTCGCCCCGTCGGGACGCCCGCCCTGCAGATAGTGCCGAAAGCGCGCCTCTGACATGTTGGAGCCGTAGCTGGTGTACCAGACGTGCGTGGTCGCGATGTCTTCGTCGATGATGGGCTCCTCGGT
Source organism: Nocardioidaceae bacterium (assembly GCA_013698435.1). Taxonomy (GTDB): domain Bacteria; phylum Actinomycetota; class Actinomycetes; order Propionibacteriales; family Nocardioidaceae; genus JACDHG01. The sequence continues at coordinate 5,609 of JACCVA010000003.1, forward strand.
GACATGGGAGGCAGCTGCTGGCGGCTTGGTCGACAGGCTAGTGTCGCGCGTCGGCAGTCCGTTGATGCTTCGCCGTGCTCCAGGTGGATGCATCGCAAGGCGGAGGACGAGGGCCATAGCGGCGTTCTACGGCCGACGACTCCAATGCAGCGAGCCGCCGCCTGGGGAGCGGCAAGCGCGAAGAGACTGCCGACGCGGCACTTGGGGGTACACGCAGGGTCGGGGTGCCACGAGAGGAGCTGGATGACGCAGACGCCGAGGGACCGCGAGCGCATGCACCCTCACGACAACGACGAGACCGAG